>JAFWFT010000065.1 GCA_017515505.1 Solobacterium sp. | reverse complement strand
TGTGTTAAGATTAGTTCTAGAGGTGGTAATGATGAAATATAAAGTAAGTGATAAAGTACAACAATCTTTTGATCAATTAGTTCAAAAAGAATCCGTATTAAACGCATTACATTTTATGGAAGATGATCAAGAAAATATCATCCAAAAACAAATGGAATTAACGCTTATTCCTGCACCAACTTTTCAAGAAGAAAAGAAGGCACAAAGGTTCTTAGAAATGTTTCAGGAAGAAGGGCTAGAAGATTGCCATATTGATGAATATGGAAATGTGGTAGGAATCCGTAAAGGAACTGGAAATGGAAAGACAATCTTAGTCGAAGGACATTTAGATACCGTTTTTCCAATGGAAACAGAATTAAAGATTATAAGAGAAAATGGATGGATTTATTGTCCAGGGATTGTGGATGATACAAGAGGGTGTGCGTCTGTTTTATCTACAATACGTGCGATGAATCATGCTGGTTTACAAACCAAAGGGGACATTCAATTTGTAGGGACTGTTCAAGAAGAAGGAATGGGTGCACTAAGAGGAATGCAGTATTATGTACAACATCATCCAGAGCTAGATGCTTCGATATCTGTAGATGGATCTGGCTATCAAGAAATCACCTATGAAGCGACGGGTATACAAACCTATGAAATTAATTTCCATGGTATTGGAGGCCATGCGTATGGGGCTTTTGGAGAAATCGCAAATCCGATTCATGCGGCAGCTAGAGCGATGGCGAAAATTGCAGAAATACAAGTACCTGAAGATCCTCGAACTACTTTTGCGGTAACGGGCCTTTATGCTGGTTCCTATGAATCGATTCACGCAATCGTAGATAAAGCGACATTCACCATCAATTTCCGTTCTAATTCTCAAGAAGAGTTAGAAAAACTAAGAAAACAAATCTTTGATGCAATTGATGAAGCATGCAAAGAAGAAACTTTACGGTGGGGAAAAAATGAAATCACCTATGATTATAAACATTTTATGGATGTCAATGCAGGAACGCAAGATAGTCATGCATCCATTGTAGAAGGAGCGATGATTTGCTCACATTATCTAGGTTGTGAAGAACCACAATTAGGGCATGGGGGATCCACTAACTGTAGCCGTGCATTAGAAGCAGGGTTACCTGCAGTATGTCTTGGTGGAGGGGATGATTATGATTCGAAATGTCATTCTCTTCAAGAACAATTTAAAGAAGAAAATTCCTTCAAAGGTTGTCAAATCACTTTATTACTTGCGCTATTATGCGCAGGTATGGATGAAATTGATTCCATCATTGATTAATTGATTCATACAAGTCTTTACTTATTATTGAAAGGTGATAAACTTACTATCATGAAAAGATTTATACGTTCTGTAATTGTAACTGCAATATCCTTAGGGATTGTCGATTATGTGTTAGGTGGATTAGGATTTCCTGATTATCGTTCCATTATTGCGACGGCGCTCATATTAGGTCTTATTAATGCGACGGTAAAACCTATTCTAAAAGTACTCGCGATTCCATTTAATCTATTATCCTTTGGATTATTCTCATTCATTTTAAATGGGATTATTCTAATGGTAGCTGTCAACTACTCAGGAGGAAATATTACATCCGTTATTTCGGCAGTGATTGCTTCACTTGTACTTTCCTTTGTGAATGGTTTAGTTGAAAAGATATTTAGTTAAGGTTTTTAAAATGGCAGTTGTCAATGTAGTGTATTACTCAAAGAAAGGTCATACCCAAAAAGTGGCTGAAGCGATAGCGGAAGTTTGTGGGGTAGAAGCCCTTAATATCGAAGAACCTCATACCATTGGAGAAACAGATCTTTTGTTTATTGGAATGGGTGTATATGCAGGAAAACCGGATCAATTACTATTAGATTACTTAGATAATCTACCAGTGAATACGATTCGTGGAGCTGCAATCTTTTCGACGTCCGCACGTGGAAAAGACTCAACAGAACTCATTGTTCACTTATTAAAACATAAGGGAATTACCATTTATCCAAAACGTTTACTGCTTAAAGGACAATTTCTATTCTTTAGCAAAGGACATCCAAATGAAGAAGATTTGGATCAGGCAAGAGCTTTTGCTTCAGAAGTTCTACAATCCTTTCAAGGATAGTTCATCATGAACTATCCTTTTTGTTATATACTAGTAGTATGAAAATTGTTGTCCAAAGAGTAAAAGAGGCTTCTGTCACGATTGAAGGAAGTGTCCATGGTGCGATTCGCAAAGGATATTTACTTTTGGTTGGCATCTGTGATGAAGATCATGAAGAAATCGTTCATAAGATGGCAGAAAAGGTTAAAAAACTACGTATCTTTGAAGATGAAGAAGGAAAGATGAATCTCTCTCTTGAACAAGTAGGGGGGAGTATTCTATCGATTTCCCAATTTACTTTATTTGCGGATTGTTCGAAAGGAAATCGCCCTAGCTTTACTAAGGCTGGTAATCCAGAACACGCAAAGAAGTTATATGAAGAGTTTAATGCCTATTTAAGAAGCTTGAAAGTTGAGGTAGAAGAAGGAATCTTTGGGGCAGATATGAAAGTACAGTTACTAAATGATGGGCCAGTTACCATCATCTTAGATTCAAATGAGGATATTTAATATGGAAAATGTTTATTATGGTAGTACATTGGCGAGTGAGATTCGTGAAGGATTAAAGGAAAGAGTTGATAAACTCATCGCACAAGAAAAAAGAATTCCTTGTCTAGCGGTTATTTTAGTTGGGAATAATCCCGCTTCTCTTTCGTATGTAAAAGGAAAAGAGAAAGCTTGCGCTTCGGTTGGAATCGTAAGTAAACATTTCCACTTAGAAGAAGATGCTAGTCAAGAAGAAGTGGAAGAATTGATTGAAAAATGTAATGAAGATGCAGAAGTGGATGGAATTTTAGTTCAACTTCCTCTTCCAAATCATTTAGATGAAACAAGTGCTTTATTAAAGATTGATCCAAAGAAAGATGTGGATGGGTTACATCCTTTAAATGTTGGAAATCTGTATTCTGGCCAACCTGGGTTTATTCCATGTACACCTTTAGGAGTCATGGAACTATTGAAGTATATGAATTGTGAGATTGATGGAAAGAAAGCGGTTGTGATAGGAAGAAGTAATTTAGTGGGAGCACCTGTTGCGCGTTTACTTCAAAATGAAAACGCAACAGTAACGGTATGTCACTCACATACAAAAGATATCGCAAGTGTTTGTAAGGATGCGGATATCTTAGTTGTTGCGATGGGGAAAGAAAAGTTTGTCACAAGAAACTTTGTTAAAGAAGGTGCGTATGTAATTGATGTGGGGATTAATCGCACGGAAGAGGGTAAACTATGTGGCGATGTTGATTTTGATGATGTCGTTGATATTGTGAAAGGAATTACACCAGTTCCAAAGGGAGTTGGTCCTATGACGATTTGTATGTTGTTGAGTAATACACTAAGAGCGTATGAGGAAAGAGAAAAATGATTGTTCCAGAATATGATTTAAATGACATTGTTGAAATGAAAAAAGAGCATCCTTGTCCAAGTCGTTCAAAGATTTTTAAGATTACACGAATGGGGGCAGACATCAAGATTGTTTGTCAAGGATGTGGTTCAATGGTTATGATGCCACGCTCCTCTTTTGAAAAGAGATTAAAGCGTGTGTTAGAACATAATGAAGTAGAAAGGGAGTCGTAATATGCCTTTAACAGCCGGAATTGTTGGATTACCTAATGTTGGAAAATCGACATTATTTAATGCCATCACCAATAGCCAAGTTCTTGCGGAGAACTATCCATTTGCGACGATAGCGCCAAATGTAGGTGTTGTCGAAGTGCCAGATGAACGAATGGAAAATATTGTGGAATTATTTCATCCTAAAAAAACGATTTATACAACCTTTGAATTTACTGATATCGCAGGATTAGTAAAAGGTGCTTCAAAAGGAGAAGGGTTAGGAAACCAATTCTTATCTCATATTCGTCAAACGGATGCGATTTGTCATGTCGTGCGTTGTTTTGATGATAGTAATATCATGCATGTAGAAGGTAGTGTCGATCCGTTAAGAGATATTGAAGAAATCAATATTGAATTATGTATTGCGGATTTAGAAACCGTAGATAATCGCATTTCAAAAGTTGAAAGAAAAGCGCAAACCAAAGAAAAAGATGCAGTTCAAGAATATACCATTCTTAAAAAATTAAAAGAAGCACTGGAAGCAGGAACGCCTGTACGTTTATTAGAATTAAATGATAGTGAACTTGAATACTTAAAAGGATTCTCTTTATTAACTGCTAAACCTGTTATCTATGTCGCAAATATGAGTGAAGATGAAGTCGGTAATCCAGAAAACAATCATTATTATCAATTAGTAAAAGATTTCGCAGAAAAAGAAAGTAGTGCATGTATCGCGATTAGTGCAAAACTCGAACATGAATTATCCAGTTTAAGTAAAGAAGAAAAGATAGCCTTCCTAGAAGATTTAGGCATTAAAAAGAGTGGTTTAGAAGAAATCATTCAAGCTGCCTATCATCTTTTAGGTTTAAGAACCTTCTTTACAGTAGGAGAACCTGAATGTCGTGCTTGGACTTTTAAAGAGGGTATGAAAGCTCCACAATGTGCTGGTGTTATCCATACAGATTTTGAAAGAGGCTTCATTCGAGCAGAAATTTATTCCTATGAAGATCTAATGGAATATAAAACGGAGCTCGCATTAAAAGAACATGGGAAAATTCGTTCTGAAGGAAAAGAATATGTAATGAAGGATGGAGATATCGTCTTCTTCCGCTTTAACGTTTAATCTTTTCCGTGATACAATAAAACACAGGATAAGGAGGAATCTAGTATGAAACTAATTCTTGCAATTGTACCAACGATGACGCTTCTAGCGTTTCATCTGCACTTACAAAAGAAAATTTCTCAGTAACTCGCTTAGCGACGACAGGTGGTTTCCTTCGCGCAGGGAATACAACTGTCATTGTTGGTACAGAAGATGATAAAGTTGAACGCTGTATTGAAATTATCGGAAATGAATCACAAAGAAGAACCGAGATTGTTCCTTCAACTGCTAGTTATGATATTGGCAGATATGCTTCATTCCCAGTAGAAGTACAAGTCGGTGGTGCAGTTATTTTCGTCTTAGATGTTGCACAATTTGTAAAACTTTAAGGACAAAAAGCGATGTAAATCGCTTTTTATTCATACAATAATAGAATCGGAAAATAATTGAACATACAAGAATTTCCAATTAATCATTATTACAAATGATAAGGATAACATACGCATGATGATTCGAAAAACGACAGATGAAGATATTCCGGTTGTCTTACAGATTATTCATGAAGCAAAGGAATACTTCCGTAACAATCAAATCAATCAATGGCAAGGGCCATATCCTTTAGAAGAAGATATCAAAGAAGATATAGACCAGGGTGTTAGTTATATTTATGAAGAAGATGGAGAAGTCATTGGAATCTGTTGTATCAAATTAGAGGATGATCCGAACTACAAAGTGATGGTAGAAGGAAAGTGGCTCAATGATGAACCCTATGGTGTTATTCATCGTATTGCCATTCAGCCAAATAAAAAGGGAAAAGGGATAGCTCAAAGGTTCTTTCAATATTCACAAGATATGGCTCTAGATCAAGGGATTTATAACTTACGGATAGATACCCATAAAGATAATCTTTCCATGCAAAGAGCCATCCAGAAATTTGATTTTCTCTATACGGGAATTGTTACCGTGGAAGATGGATCTTTACGGAATGCCTATCAAAAGGTTCTTATACCTAATGATACAATTGAACGGATTGAAAAGATGGAAGAAATCTATCACGAAGTTTTACACGCATTAAAAAAGAAAGAGATTACTTTTAAAGTAAAGCACAATCTTCATTTATTGAATGCGTACTATCAAAGCCCACTTTGGCTAGAAGATTATGAAAAAGATGAAAACCATCTTTTGCCAGATTCGCTAAAACGTGGAGTACTGTCGCAAGATGGTCTCTATAACTTATTATCAGAGATTAATGAAGTTTTATAATAGTTCACAAGTGCTTCTTGTTCATTGGGGCATCGATTATATATAACCGCATCTAATAACTGATTCAATGCATTTTGAATTTCTTTTCCTCGTAAACCTAATTTAATTAAATCATTCCCATTGATTTTTAGTTGTTTCAAACTATAACAATCATCCCTTAATATCCGATCGGCTTCTTCACGAAGAGCTTTTTTATGAAGGGAAGAATCAAGTTGACAACGATATTCAATCAAAGAAATTACATCATCTTCCATATCTCTACATAAGAGTCGTAAAGAAATCGTAGAATCAACATCTGATTTTTCATGAGAAATAAGAGCTTTTATCTTATGTTTCATTTCATTAGAGAAGGTTAAACGGCGATAAAAATTTTCTGGTAG
>JAFWFT010000064.1 GCA_017515505.1 Solobacterium sp. | reverse complement strand
TGTCACTAGTACCGCATATTCACATTTCTTTTCTTTTCGATCTTTATCGAGTTCTTTTAAGAAATCATCATTTTTATGTTTCTTTTCTGTAGTATCTGCCTCATTCTTCATCTCAAACATAATCGAGATAAATTCATTTCCTTCATCATCATAATCCCGAAAGATAAAATCTCCCTTTGATCCAGAAGACTTTGATACTTCATTATCCTTTTCAAAATACGCCGTTGGTAAAATTGGTCTTAGGTTCTTGTTATATTCAATCTCACAATGTTGTTCTAAAGATTCTCCTATTAATTTGGTAGATTGCTTCGCTTTAAAATCCCGATATCTTTCAATCTCTTCTTCTTTCATCTTTAATTGAGATTCATAGCTCTCTTTTAATGCCGTCACCTTCTCTAAGTTATTTTTATCTTGATTCGCTAAATCATTACTGAGTTTCGTAATCTCTTTTTCCTTTTCACTAAGTGCTTCTGATAGCGCAAGTTTGCCTTCTGCTTCTTTGTTTTTGATTTCATTTTCTAATGAAGTAATCTTCAAAAGGTTTTCTTGATTCGTTTCTTTTTCTTTTGCGATTGCTTCTTGGATGGCACTCTTCTTAGATTCTTCTGCTAGTTCTATTTGTTTTTCTAATGCGGCAATCCGTAAATCTTTTTCATTTACTTTAGTATTTAATTCTTGTTGGGATTGTTGCTCTTTTTGAGATGCTTCAAGTTGTAATTGATTATATTTTTCTTGAAGTTGTTTATACTCTTCATCTTTCTTACTAAGTTCATCTTTAAAACTAGATTCTGTTTGTGTTCTTACAAGTTCAATTTCTCTAGCTTGTGCATTTAACAGTTCTTTTTCTTTTTTATTTAAATCTTCTTGATATTCATGATTTTTAATTTGTGCCAAGATGGATTCATAATCATTCTCATTGATTTGGAATATCGTTCCACATTTAGGACATTTAATCTCATTTTTCATCGCCATTTCTCCTCGCATGATTATTATACAATCATTCTACTTATGTTCTTGTACAAAAAAAGCGACTTTTTCTGCATCCGGATGTTGAATTAGTCGCACTTATTATGTGAAACGTTCTCATTTCGAAAACTACTTTCTAATTCATCTTTGAAGATATCTTCTTACTATCTTTCAACCCTTCAATCACACCTTTTGTATATGCTTTCGATAAATCAGCCATTTTAATATGAAAGGTTTTTGAAATTTCTTCTAGAATATCGAATGGAATTGAAACATCATCTTTCTCTTGATGTAAACCAGCATGATATCCTAGTGAATAAACTTCAATCTTAATAGACACTGGATCAAGTTCTTCGTGCCAAATAATCTTTAACTTCCTTTCTCTATATCTTAATAATCGATTATGAATATATCGAATGGCATACCCAATTCCATATGCCATTAGATACATTAGAGGCATTGAAATATAAAATGGAACAAATGTATTTAACTTATACATATCATCCCAAGTTCCAAGTACAACAACATTCAATAAATAGACAAAAGAATAAAGAATAAATGGTATCATCGCAATAAGACTATCTCTTTTTGTTAGTGGATAATTTGATTCCACCATAAAGAAAGAAATTAATACAGCTAGTGGACAAATGGTATGTAAGAAGAACTGCTTTAATCCAAAAGCAAGATGCGGATCATACCAACTAATAAAAAATATAACAAATGATAATGTAATCGTTGTACATAACGTACCTGAATAATGCAGTAATAACATCCACTTCGGATAGATTAATCGTTTCTTTCGAATTCCTTCAATCGCAAATGGAATAATCATTAGTGCCGCAAATCCAGTTAAACTATTGGAATCCACTGTAAACCAACGAAAAGTCATATATGCTTCATGACTATATCGAATGAGAAATCCATAAATAATTGAAATCGATGAAAAGAAAACCGTCACAATACAAGCAATCAACGCTATTTCTGAACGCCATCTTAATAGATTAACTAAGTGTAATCTTTTATTTTTAGTCATATGCTTATTATAGTTGATTATTGTTCTATTAATCATTCTTTTTATATCGAAATTTATTAAAGAGGTATCTCAACATCTGTTACTGATGGATTTAATCTAATAACGATTCTTTCAAATATAAAACCCATACTTTTCTTAGTTTTTGATTATCCATTCTTCTTGTTATTTTTAAAATATAAAGGAAGATTCACAAGTGTCATTAATAGAATCGCTAATACCAATCGAATCAATAAATAAATATACCAAGCCGTTTTATTCTCCATCGCAATCCCTAGAGGATTTGCATAAGAAGAGAAATAATTGATCGCTTTACTAACACCCATTAATTGATCTCCTACATAATAAGCCTTTGACATCATGGAGTTAATATACATAGTTAATAAATCTAAGAAAAGAATGACAAAAATAGTTCCTTTCAAATCCTTAAAATGAATATTACACTCTTTACTGATTCCAATATAGGTTCCTAAGATAATTAACATAGAGTGATATAGAAAACTTCTCCATATGTGAATATTACCCACAAATTCACTTACTTTCGTTAATTCAGGAGCAGAAGAGTTAAAGACAATCGCCATTCCTGCACCAACAATACAAGTCGTATACATGAGCGCATATAATCGTTTCTTCCATATCCCATCTCTCATCATTAGCGCAACAATCATAAAGAATAATTGATATGTACACAATTCAAATGGATAGTGTTCCGCTTCAATATAAGGAGTATATTGACCAGTTGGTTGATAGATAAGATTTCCATTTTGTACCATCGGTTCAACAATCGGAACTATCTTCATATTTCCAAGGATTTTGATCATTTCTGAAATTACACCTACCATCAAACAAAAAATAAGTACTCTTCTTATTGGAGGCTTCTTTTTAAAACAATAGAGAACACCGACACCAATTATGACAGCACTCAACGCAATGAATAATAGATGACCTGTTGTAAACATACTCTTACTCCTCAAATGATTTTTATTACATTCATAATTATATTATAGATAATTCTGCTTGTTTCACACTCTAAACATGCATTAAACAAAAATAATTCATTTTTTAGGAGTTATTTTCCTAGAATTTATATATACTATATGTATGAACAACCATCACTATTTTTGGGCATTAAAAGAGACTTCCCCAGATGATATTGGATACAATCAATTCTCTAAAAAACATCTACTTATGTTACTGGGTGTTATTGTTTTTACAACTTTCATTTCAATCCTTTATATTCATTCAAGTATCGAAATGAAATCAATGATTCGAAAAACAATTGCCGTCGCCTTAATCATTAGTGAGATCTTTAAATTCTTTGTGATTATTATTAATCGTGGTGACATTTTTAATTATATTCCAATTGAAATATGTAGTATTGCCGCTTATTGTATCGTGATTGATGCATTTAGTCCAAACCCTACTTTCGTAAGAGAAATGTTACTGATACTATTCTTGCCCGCTGCTATTATGGCACTAATCTATCCGACATCTGTATGTCTACCTGTATTTAATTTTTTTACCATCCACCAATTTGTTTTCCATGGATTAATCATCGCTTATGTCACAATGCTATTTGTCTCAAAAGAAATCATGATTGATTATGTTGGTGTATGGAAATCGATATTCACTATCTTATGCATTGCTGGTGTTGTCTATGTGATTGATCGCATAACGAATCGTAATTATATGTTTCTTATGGATGATTATGATAACTCCATGTTGAAAAACCTAACTGCTTTATCTGGTGGTGGTATCAAATATACGTTATTACTTGTATTCTTTTGTATTTTAATGATTCATGTTTTCTACTTTATCTTTAAGTTATTGGAAATGCTCTTTCTATCGTAGTAATCCATACATCTTATTATTCTGACTTATAGTAATTGATTAAACTTCCGGATAGTAATATATCCTTTTCTTTTTGGCTTAGAGTACCTAATGATAAATGAATCTCTTTTACTACATTTTCTTTAATAGAATATGCTTTGATTTCTGTGTCGCTTATAATCGCATCACGAATATTAACAATATAAATCCAAGCATCTTTAAAATCTTCTTTATCCTCTACAACGAAAGGTAAGATTCCCCAGTTGATACAATTACTACGATATCTTTTTGTTGCGTATTCCTGTGCGAAATTGGCGATTCCTCCTAATACTCTTTGGCAGGATGCAGCTTGTTCACGTGCACTTCCATCCCCTGGTTTATTTGCATAAATCGAAGAACCAAGAGAATATTCGCTAACATCAATATGCCTATCTTTCAAGCATTCGATAACTCTCTTTATTTGATCACTACTCTCATCCATATTGATTACTTCTTTTGCGTTCTTTACATAAGAAGGATCTTTACGAGATAACGTAAACTCAGCTAAGCGAAGTGGATTTGAACGATAGGATGAAGTCTCACCACTTGGAATCAATTCATCAGTTGTCGTAACAGGATCATCTAAAAAAGAAACTACTTTCGTTAATAGATTATTCTTTAATGGTTCTTGTTTAGGCCATGGTTTAATATTAGGCCCTTCAATCAGTTCATAATTTCCTTCTTCTTTTCCAAATCCATCATAAACTTTATTTGCATATAAAGTTTGATCAAAATGATATGGTTCCAAATAAATGTCTTCTTCTAAAATTTCACTTGCGGCAGTGAGGATTCCCTTATTGCGAGCTGTAGCCGCAATTGATCGTGCATCCATCAAACAGATTGCACATGCTTGATCTTCTTGCGGTTTTGATCCTTCACGATTTGGGAAATTGCGTGTTGTATGTCTTATTGATAAGGATCCATTGCTTGGGG
This sequence comes from Solobacterium sp., assembly GCA_017515505.1. Lineage (GTDB taxonomy): Bacteria > Bacillota_I > Bacilli_A > Erysipelotrichales > Erysipelotrichaceae > Bulleidia. The sequence continues at coordinate 6,365 of JAFWFT010000064.1, read as the reverse complement.
TATCTCCCGCCCCAAAACACGGTCCACAGAAAGCAGGTTTAATCACTGCTCCACTTTTAATTAATCTTGTCTGTGATCCATTCTTCATTAGTTCTAAATAACTAGGCATAGAATCAGGATATACATTCAGTGTGAATTGATTTCCTATCTCTTTTCCGTCTAAGATTTTGGATGCCGCCACAATATTCTCATAAATACCACCTGAACATCCCGCAATAATACCTTGATCTACATGAATATTTCCTTCTTCATCTACTTTATTTGTTAAATTGATTTGAACACCTGTTTGAGAATGAATTCTTTCTTCAACTTCTTTTAAATACATTTTTGCGTTCTTTTTAAATTCTCGAATTGGCATTGCCAAACTTGGATGCATTGGTAATGCAATCATGGATTCAACTTCCCCTAAATCAAGTTCAATCATTGCATCATAGATGGCTCCATCTTGCACTTGTAAACATTCATATGCATCATTTCTACCATGCATTTCATAATACTCTTTTGTAATATCATCGGTTTCCCATATACTTGATAGACATGTTGTTTCTGTAGTCATTACATCAATTCCATTACGAAAATCTTGTGATAGATTCTTGATGCCTGGTCCTGCAAATTCTAGAACTTTATTTTTCAAAATCCCTTTTTCATATGTTTCTGAAATTAATTTCAAAGCCACATCGTGTGGTCCTATTCCCGGTTTTGGTTTTCCGCTTAAATAGATTAAAATCACTTCTGGATAAGGCATTTCATATTTTCTACCTAATAATTGTTTTGCGATCTCACCGCCACCTTCTCCAATGCCCATTGTTCCAAGTGCACCATATCGCGTATGCGAATCAGAGCCCAATATCATACGATTTGAACCACTCATCATCTCTCGATTATAACTATGAATCACCGCATAGGATGCAGGTACATAGATTCCCCCATATTTATGAGATGCAGAAAGAGCAAACATATGATCATCTTCATTAATCGTCCCGCCAACTGCACATAAAGAGTTATGGCAATTTGTTAAAACGTATGGAACAGGAAACTTCTTCATTCCAGAAGCAATTGCAGTTTGAATAATCCCAACATAGGTAATGTCATGACTTGTTAAAGAATCAAACTGTATTTCTAATAAACGGTCATCTTGCGCTTTGTTATGAAGATTTAAAATGTGGTATGTTAATGTTTTCTTTTTACCTTCTTTAATATCTTCATCGCTTACAGGAACCGGCCTATTATCCTTGATGATTATTTTTTCTAGTTGCATTTTCATATTCTTTTTAATCTTTCTATTAATGCGTTTGTATATGCAGAACAAGATAAGGTTCCACCTATATCTTTTGTGACTTCTTTTCCTTCTTTGATTAATTCATAAATCACTTCTTTTAATCGATTTGCCTTTTCAACTTCCTTTATATCTTCTAATAGCATTCCATATGATAAGAGAATGGCTGTTGGATTTGCTTCATCCTTTCCAGCAATATCAGGAGCAGATCCATGCACTGCCTCATAAATCCGTACCTCATCCCCATAATTAACCGATGGCGCAAATCCTAATCCCCCTACAAGTCCAGCGCATAAATCGCTAATAATATCTCCATATAAGTTAGGAGCCACAAGTACGTCAAACTGTTTTGGATTCATTACCACTTTCATACAAAACGCATCCACAATACAATCTTCACTTACAATATCTGGATACTCTTGTGCCACTTCTTGAAACTCCTTTAAAAACAATCCATCTGTCATTTTCATGATGTTTGCTTTATGAATACAGGTAACTTTTTTTCGATGATGTTTTTTTGCGTATTGAAATGCTTCCTTGATGATTCGATTTGAAGCATGACGCGTAATGATTTTCATCGCTTGTGCCGTGTTCTCATCTTTCATCATTTCGACTCCTAAATAGAGATCTTCTGAATTCTCCCTAAAGATAACAAGATCCACATTTTCATATCGACTCTTAATCCCTTCCAAAGAACGAATTGGTCTCACATTTGCATAGGTATGGAAATATTGACGGAGTTGTACATTGATTGATTGAAATCCTTTCCCAATAGGTGTTGCCGTTGGCCCTTTCAATGCAAGTTTTGAATCCTTAATCGCATCAAGTAGACCATCATCAAAAAGTTTTCCACTCTTTTCTGCATACTCTGCACCCGCCTCATATTCTTCAAACACAATTGGAGTATATAATACATCATTGATACATTTCACACTTTCACAGATTTCTTTTCCAATGCCATCACCAGGAATAAGTATTACTCTCATATTAGTTCTCCTTCTCTATAGTTTACTCTATTTTTGACTTATTCGTACATTTCTTGTAGATTTGAATTATGATTTATCCGAAACAACGTGCATTAAATAAAGAAGATTTAGAAAAACTATGTGCTTCCTATCGTAAGCATAATTTTATCGATGCTGACACAAGTGAATCGTATGGTGCTAAACGCGGTTTACGAAACGCAGATGGCACAGGTGTCTTAGCCGGTTTAACCAACATTTGTGATGTTGTGGGATACGAAAAAGATGAAAATGGAAATATTATACCGATTGATGGAAAACTTTATTATCGTGGTTATGATGTTGCAGAAATACTGAATGAGAGAACCAATCAAAATCGTTTCTTGTTTGAAGAAATTTGTTGGTTACTGCTATTTGGAGAATTACCTAACAAAGATGAATTAAAGAAGTTTTCTTTACTACTCGATAACCACCGTGAGCTTCCTGAAGGATTTGCGGAAACGATGATTTTCTCTGCTCCTTCCAAAAATATCATGAATAAAATGATGCGCTCTGTTCTTGCCATGTACGCTTATGATGAAGACCCTGATCATACATCATTAGAAAATGTCATGGCTCAATCCATTCAACTCATTTCACAACTTCCAACCATGATGATTTATGCCTACCAAGCAAAAGTTCATGCATTTGATCATGGTTCCTTATTCTTCCATTATCCAAGTAAGAATCTGAGTAGTGCAGAACATATTTTAGCGATCGCAAGAGACAATCAAGAATATACAAAAGAAGAAGCTAAACTTTTAGATACTTGTATGGTATTGCATGCAGATCATGGCGGAGGTAATAATAGCACCTTCACAAGTCGTGTCTTATCTTCAACAGGTTCTGATACTTACTCTACAATTGCAGCTGCAATTGGTTCTCTAAAAGGACCTAAACATGGTGGTGCAAATTTAAAAGTTAATCAACAACTCGCCGATATCTTAGAAAACGTAAAAGTCATCAATGACAAAAACATGATGACCTATTTAAGAAAGATTATCCAAAAGAAAGCTAGTGATCATAGTGGTTTAATCTACGGAATGGGGCACGCCGTTTATACAAAAAGTGATCCTCGTGCGCAACTGCTAAAGAAGCAATTAAAAGAAGTTGTGAAGAACACCCCTTATGAAAAAGAATATGAAGTATTAGATGCCATTGAAAGATTAGCTCCTATTGTATTTAATGAAGACAAAAATACAAACAAGAATATCTGTGCAAATATCGATTTATACTCTGGCCTTGTTTATAAAGTTTTAGGCTTCAACAACGACTTATTTACACCACTATTCGCTATCGCAAGAATCCCAGGTTGGTGTGCACATCGAATTGAAGAACTTGAATTTGCAAATCGCATTATACGTCCTGCATATAAATGCATCCAAAAAACAAGAAAGTATTCTAAAAAATAATAATTTTATTTCAATGATTCACTAATGCGTCATAATCATAAATCCACATTAATCTTTTCATATCTTTAGCCTCCTTTAATCTTGTCTCCAAACTGCATATAGTACATGTTCTACATATCCATCTTCACCATTAACCTATAGGCAACAATCCTTATATCAATTATAATTGAGTGTTAAGGAGAGCAAGAATTATGAAAGTAGGTGTATTTTATTTAGTTTCTTCTACCGCATCCGGTGAACTAGCAAACCAACAGAATTACCCTTGGTTAGAATCATTATCCAAAAAGATTGACGTAGACTTTGAAGTAAGTGATATTGAACATATCAAAGATTACGAGTTGCCACTAATATTTGTAGGAAGTGGAGGAACAGAGGCTGTATTCTTAGAGAATCTTGATAAACTTCCTAGACCTATTTATTTATTAACCACTGGGGCCAACAATTCCCTAGCTGCCTCTATGGAAATCCTTTCCTACATGCGTCAAAATGATATCCCTGGTGAAATCATCCATGGTACAGACGATTATGTAAGTAAAAAGATTAAAGATATCTCTATTGTGAATCAAGCTAGAAAACGACTATCTAACTTCCGTTTCGCAAGAGTAGGAAAACCTTCTGATTGGTTAATATCTTCAGAAGTTGATGCCACTTTATCTAAACAACTCAATGGTATAGAAATAATAGATATAACCATGGAAGAATTCTTAGAAGAAATAAATAAGAAAGAATATGTTGAAAATGAATATACGAAACGTATTCAAGAAAAAGAATTTGATTCCAAGGAATTTAAAGAAGCCTTCTATATCTATGGAGCATTAAGAAGGCTTGTGGATAAGTATCAACTAGATGGTGTTACTGTGCGGTGTTTTGACTTATTAGATCGTGTCCATTCAACTGGTTGTGCAGCTCTTGCCATTTTGAATTCTGAGGGTATATATGCAGCATGTGAGGGTGATGTACCATCATTACTATCTATGGCTATTCTTGGTGAACTAACTTCTCAACCAGTCTTTATGGCTAATCCTAGTCGCATTGATACAGATAAAAACGAGATTATATTTGCGCATTGTACACTACCAATATCCATGCCTACAGATTTTGAAGTAATGACGCACTTTGAATCACAGATTGGTGTTGCCTTTAGAGGTAAGATTCCTGAAGGTCCAATTACTGTATTTAAGTGTGATGGTTTAATGGAAGAGTACTTTGTAACACAAGGTGAACTATTAGAAAACCTATGTGAGTACAATCTATGTCGCACACAAATTAAATTACATTTAGATAAATCTGTTGAATACTTCCTAAAGGATTCTATTGGGAACCATCACTTAATAATCACTGGTAATCATGAACAATTAATCAATGAATTTTTTGGGTGGTAAACGTTTTACTTTAGATAGAATAAATCTCCTATTTGAGACATATTAATATTTGAAAGTAAGACTAAAGTCTTATCATCTTTAATCTCAAATTCTATATATTTTATACCTTCTCCTGCAAATCCTTTTAATTGACTTCCATCTTCAACTGTACAAATAATATAGCGTTCATCTGCAGTATAGGAACCTGTGATTTGAACCATTGCAGAATAACAGTTTTCTGTAAATGCGAAACTATAACCTTTTCCTTGAATATTCATGAATTGTACACTTGGTAAGAACTCATCATTCGCAACCATATCTGTTTTTTCATGTACCCAAGATGTATTATGATAATTATTTTCGATTGGTGTTTTCACGAGTTCAGCAGGACAATTACCATCCTTCGTAAAGACATCACCATGCATGGATATTGGTAAATCTGTTTGTAGAATATAGGTATTCGCATCATACTTTTTAAGTGAAATACTTGTAATGCTTCCACCAAAAGGATTATTATCGATATTACTCAATTCTAGATAGTCACCTCTATCTTTATACGTTCCATTTACTTCTGTAATACCAAATGCATTACGATCTAAGAATGTAAAACTACCATCACTTCTTAATTCCACAGAAGATTTATTATTCGGTGTACAAGAACTAGTGAATAATTCAAAAGTTACTTTTGTATTTGTGTTTGTGTTTGTATTTGTATTCGTGTTCGTATTTGTATTTGTATTAGTATTTGTGTTTGTATTACTACCTGTTTGATTATTGTTTGGTTTATTTGTGCTTGTAGGTTTTGTGGTAGTAAATTTATCATTCAACTTAGAGCCAGCTAAAGTTGTTTTTAAGATGAGTGTATCTTCATCCTCAATTTCAAATACGATTGTTTTATAATTTCCAACCCCAACTTCTTTAACATCTAATGTACAAACGTCTTCTTTTACAGACCATGTGCCAGATGCCTCGTAGTATCCATCATGAAAATTATCTCCTAAAACAAACGTCCCATCCTTACCAAACCAAACATTCGCATGTTCATTATTATCAAATTCATCTACAGTATTGTAGAACGTTTTACCCGCTAAATCATAAGTTGGTTTTTTATTGTTCATTATATAAAACAATAACGCCCCGATTATCAATAACAACACACATATCAGTGTTATCCAAATCCATTTCTTTTTCATAGCTCATCTCCTTCCGATTTCTTTTAACTTTTTTAATTATTATATATTGTTTTTATTGTATAAAGATAGATATTAACATTAATCTTAAATTTCACTTGGATAAACAACCTTTAGCATCTTCC
>JAFWFT010000063.1 GCA_017515505.1 Solobacterium sp. | reverse complement strand
GTACCATGTGTTTCTAGTTTATCTTTACTTTACTTAAATTTCTTTAAACTACATCGCTTATATCATTTTGAATTTAAAACAACCATGATTCGTATCGTAAAGATTGGTTTGTCAATCCTTGCTTTAAATGGATTCTTTGGCGCATTACGACTCATTGATTTTAAAATCACAAATGACTCGTTTGCGATTCAGTTTTTAGGGATTGTTGGGTTAATGGTAATATCTGGTTTACTATATTGTTTTATTATATCTGTTTTTAAACTGGTTGAGGGTATTTATGAAACAAGTTTTATGAAACGATTTAAGGAATGGAATAGAACAGAATGATTCGATTAGATAAATACTTGTCTGATTGTGGTTTAGGGACACGTAAAGAAGTAAAAAAGTTAATTAGAGAAGGAATTGTGAAAGTGAATGGGGAAGTCATTGTTACTTCTTCCTTTGTGTTTGATGAAACAAGTGAAGTAAGTGTTGAAGATGAAATCATTCCATATCAAAAATATGTATATATCATGCTTCATAAGCCTGCAGGATATATCAGTGCTACTGAAAGTCGTGAAGCGAATGTATTAGATTTGATTGAAGAATACTATAAAGGGTTATATCCAGTTGGACGCTTAGATAAAGATACTGAAGGTCTATTATTAATTACGAATGATGGGCCTTTAGGACATCAATTACTTTCTCCTAAGAAGCATGTTGAGAAAGAATATATTGTTCAAGTTAATCATCCTTTATCAGAAATGGATCTTAAACAATTTGCGGATGGAATTCAATGGAAAGATGAGTCATTTTTGCCTGCGAAGGTTTTTCAAAGTGATACGACAGAATATCATGTGATTATACAGGAAGGAAAGTTTCATCAAATTAAGCGTATGTTTCAAGCACTTGACAATGAAGTTGTTTATTTGAAACGTATTCGAATGAAAAACCTAATTCTTGATGATTCTTTAGAAATAGGTCAATATCGTTTCTTAACAGATGAAGAAATTGAAGATTTAAAACGTTAGTGTTTCAATTGTTTTGGCAGGAATAAATTGATTTGTCTTTGCGTAGTTTTCTAAATATTCAATAACAGAATTTGTTAATAGAGTTGGTGTACTAGAGCCACTTGTAACAGCGATTCTGTTTTTATTTTTTATCATGTCTTCTTGAATTTGCCATGCACCTTCAATAAGATAGGCATCTTTTATACCATGACTTTTCCCAATGGTACATAGTTGATTGGAGTTATTGGAATGAGGATCACCAACGACAAATAGAACATCTACATCTTCAAGTTTTGTAATTGCTTCTTGACGGATTCTTGTTGCTTTACAGATCTCTTCTGTCACTTTTGCGTTAGGAAATTGTTTTAAACATTCTTCTATTAAAGGTTTGATATCGACGATACTTAAAGTTGTTTGATTGGTGATAAGTATATTATCAAGAGGTGGTAATTGTTGAATGTCTTCGATAGAGGATACTAAATGAACACGGTTAGAGATTCCAACAGTTCCTTCTGCTTCTGGATGATTCCTTTTGCCAATATAGATAACATCGCCATCTTTCACATGTTCTCGTGTAATTTGATGAGTGATTTTAACATCTGGACATGTTGCATCCACAATGATTAAACCTTTCTTTGTGGCTTTCTTAAAGACTTCATCACTAGCGCCATGAGCAGTAATAATCACAATTCCTTCTTCGATTTCATCAAGGAGCTCTAAACGAGTTTTTTTAGAATCATCTAAACAAATAACACCTTGTTTGGTGAAATACTCTACGACATAGCGATTATGGACAATCATTCCTAACATACTAATCTTTGTATTTGGATTCTGTTTGATTGTCTTTTTCGCTAATTCTATAGCTCCAATCACACCTAGACAATATCCTCTTGGATTAACACTTATAATCTCCATTCATTCCTCCAACGCATAAAATCAGTTATAATATCTATGCTAATTATACGAAAAATAGGTGATGTTATGAAACAGTTTACAGATTTTAATTTAAAAAATACAACCATAGAGTTTATTGAATTAAACCACTTTAATGAACCAACACCCATCCAAGCACAGATTATTCCTTCTGTATTAAAAGGGAAAGATTTAATAGGGATTAGTAAGACTGGAACAGGGAAGACGCATGCTTTTTTGATACCGATTATGGAAATGGTGGATGTGAAAGAAGATGTTACTTCGTTTGTCATTACTGCTCCAACAAGAGAATTAGCGATACAAATTTATGAAAAAGCAATGGTTATGAAGGAAATTCTACCGGATGTACGAATTCGTTGTTTTGTTGGCGGTAAACAAAAAGATAAAGATATTAAGCAGTTAAAAGAGAGTCAACCACATATCGTCATTGGGACACCAGGCCGAATTAAAGACTTATTCTTAAATGAAGGGGTATTACGTATTGATAAAGCAAAGATGTTAGTGGTAGATGAAGCAGATATGACACTTGAATATGGCTTCTTAGATGATATTGATGCTTTTGCAGGTAGAATGAGTGAAGACTTACAAATGTTAGCGTTTAGTGCAACGATGCCTGAACAATTAAAACCATTCATTAAAAAATATATGCATCATCCTTTTACAGTAAAGATAGAAGAGGATACAACCTTTAATCCGCAGATTCATCATGTATTAATTCCTTGTTATCACCATTCTTATTTGGAAACAATTCTTTCTTTATTACCTGGCTTTCAACCATATACTTGTTTAATCTTTACGAATACGAGAGAAGTGGCAGAAGAAATCGCAAAGGGTTTACGTGAAAACCGCTATGACGTGACAGAGATTCATGGGAATTTAGAAAGTCGAAAACGTAAAAAAGCATTAAAGGATTTACAGAATAGTCGTACAACCTATGTTGTCGCAACAGATCTTGCAGCTAGAGGAATTGATGTGGATACGGTTACACATGTTATTTCGTGTGGGTTCCCAGATGATTTAGAGTATTATATTCACCGTGCAGGACGTACGGCACGTGCAGGAAAAGATGGCAGTTGTTTTGCGCTTTATCATGAATCCGATGATTCGTCGATTCGTTCTTTAATGAATCGTGGTATTCGGTTTGATCATCAAAGATGTCGTAATGGTAAATGGCAAACTCTTCAACCTTATGGAAAAAAACGCAAACGTACAAATGAAGAGATGAAGAAAGAAATCTCAAAACTTAATACAAAGAAGAATACAAGAGTAAAACCAGGCTATAAGAAAAAGATGGCAAATAAGATTGCAGAAATAGAACGGAAAAAGAAAAGAGATTATATACGCAGTAAGATTCGTGAAGAAAAGAAGGCAATGTATAAAGAAAGACAAAAGGCAAAGAAAAATGGATAATTCATTATTGATTGGCTCGCATGTATCCATGTCTTCTCCTAACTATGTATTAGGTAGTGTAGAAGAAGCTCTTTCCTACGAAGCAAATGCCTTGATGTTATATACAGGAGCTCCTCAAAACACAAAACGAATTTCACTTGAAAAGATGAAGATCGATGAAGCCCAAGCTTTATTGAAAGAGAATGGTATTCCATTTGAGAATGTGATTGTTCATGCACCATATATTATTAATCTTGCGAATTCTATCAAGCCAGAAGTTAGTGAAATCGCACGTGAATTCTTAGAGATAGAAGCACATCGCACAAAAGCGATTGGCGCAACCTATTTAGTTCTTCATCCAGGTTCCTACACAACCGCAACACTTGAGGAAGGATTGAATCAAATTATTTCGAATCTTAATCAAATCCAAATACCAAAAGAAGTTTGTATATGTCTAGAAACAATGGCTGGTAAGGGTAGTGAAATAGGACGCACTTTTGAAGAAATTGCGTATATATTAGAACATGTTAAGCACCCCGATAACTATGGTGTATGTTTAGATACATGTCATATTCATGATGCAGGATACGATGTTTTCCATTTTGATGAGGTATTAGAGATGTTTGATCATGTGATTGGGTTAGAGAAACTTCATGTAGTACATCTGAATGATTCAAAAAATGAAAAAGGATCAAATAAGGATCGACATGCGAACGTAGGGGAAGGAATCATCGGTTTTGAAACGTTATGTTCGATTGCATATCATCCAAAATTAACCCATATTGTTAAGATTTTAGAAACACCCTATATAAATGGAAAATCTCCCTATAAGGAAGAAATTCAAATGTTAAGAAAGAAGAAGTATAAGAAGATTATTTAATCATTTTATCAATTTCTTTTTTCAATTCTTCACATAAATCACTTTGCGGAACTGTCTTTATCACGGTTCCTTTTTTAAATAAGATGCCAGAGTCTTTTCCACCTGCGATACCAATATCAGCTCGAGAAGCTTCCTGTATTCCATTTACTGGACATCCCATAATCGCAACACTGATATCTGCTTGAACAGATTTAAGATAGTCTTCCATCTCTTTGACGATTGGAATCATGTCGTATTGAATTCTTCCGCAGGTAGGACATGCGATTAAATCCGGGACATTATCCATTAAACCAAAGCACTTTAATAGTTTCTTTCCAATCATAAGTTCATCGACTGGTGGACCAGAAACGGAAATACGAATGGTATCTCCAATTCCTTCATAAAGTAATGTACCTAAGGCGGCACTCGACTTAATAGAGCTTTCTATAAAGCCTCCAGCTTCTGTAACACCTAAATGAAGAGGATATATAAATG
>JAFWFT010000062.1 GCA_017515505.1 Solobacterium sp. | reverse complement strand
GTGGTTCTTCATATGCGGGCATAGCCCTGCTCTCAAAGTTGCGCTTTACAGCGCTGTGTAATCTGCGAATCACACTCTTGCTTATTTCTTTCTTCCAGTAAATGGATCTTCGAATTCCATTTCTAACTGCTCGGCTATTTGATCTTCTTTCAACTGGTTCTGTATATATTCTTGTATCTTCTTCGCATTCTTTCCTGCTGTATCTACATAATAGCCTCGACACCAGAACTCCCTGCTTCTATACTTGAAGCGGGCGTTCGCCCATCTTTGATATATTATTTGACTACTCTTCCCTTTCAAGTATCCCATGAATCCACTCACCCTCATCTTTGGTGGTATTTCTACCAACATATGAATATGATCTGGGCATACTTCTGCTTCTATGATATTCACTCCTTTCCAGTCGCAAAGCTCCCTTAGGATCTTTCCGACTTCTAACCTCCTCGCTTCATAAAATGCCTTGCGTCTATATTTTGGCGCAAACACGATATGATACTTACAATTCCATTTCGTGTGTGATAAACTGTGTAAGTCATCAGTATACTGCATGGCTTTATCCTCCTTGTATATGTTCGTTTGTGATTTCGCAGACCACACACGAAATTATATACTCGGAGGCTTTTTTCATCATCTCTTCGCTTAAGCTTACGCCTCCACCCCAAGACTATCTTGGGGTTTCATTTACAAAAAATGGATTTGTTTCCCAAATCCATTAATACCACATTGCCTTATTTGAATACCAATTAAACAGTGAATGTTTCTCATCAAGTTGTTTGATAAGTGTTAGATTCTCTTTATCTAATTCAAAATCAAAGATATTAAAGTTTTCTTCCATACGTTCTATATGCGAAGATTTTGGAATAACACCAATTCCATTTTGAACTAAATAACGTAACGCAACTTGTCCTGCACTTTTTTGATACTTTCTTCCAATTTCAATTAACCTTTCTTCATGAAAGATATCTCTTTGTCCTTCGGTAAAAGATCCCCATGATTGCATAAAGGTTCCATGTTTTTCTAAAGTATCCTTTAATTCAAGTTGCGGATAATAGACATGGGATTCAACTTGGTTCACCATTGGAAGAATAGAACATTGTTTAATAAATTTTAAATATCTTTCTTCATTAAAGTTAGAGATTCCAATCGCACGTATAGAACCTTCTTCATAAGCTTCTATAAGGGCTTCATACATTTCTTCTACTTGAGAATATGGCTCATGAAGTAATAGTAAATCGATATAATCAACATGAAGCGTTGTTAAAGCATTTTGTATTCCTTGTTTCGCTTTCTCATAAGAGTTAAAAGTACGATCTAGTTTCGTTGTAAGAAAGTAATCTTCACGTGGTACTTTTGACTCTTTGATTGCCTTTCCTACAATCTCTTCATTATCATACATATGTGCTGTATCAATTAATCGATACCCAACATGAATCGCATTTAATAATATCTTTAATCCTTCTTTTCCTCTTACATCCCAAGTCCCAAAACCAAGGTATGGTATCTGTATGTTATTTGATAATTGTTTGTATTGCATAGCTATTCCTTTGATAAAAAAAGAGGTTTGGTCAACCTCTTCTTTGCTCCTTATTTAACAAGATCTTTTAGAGTTTTACTTGCTTTGAATGCTGGAACTTTTGTAGCCTTAATTTTGATCTTTTCTTTTGTTAGAGGGTTGATACCTGTACGAGCAGCTCTCTTCTTAACTGTGAATTTACCAAAACCGTTTACGTCAACTTCGTTTCCTTTTTTGAGGCTTTTAGCCATTTCATCGAATACGTAGTTAACAACTTCATTCGCAGCTTTCTTAGTTAGATCAAACTTTACAGCTAAATCTTCAGCAAGTGCTTTTTTTGTTAATGCTTTCATTTCTAATAGTCTCCTTCTTGTCAATTTACTGACATATATATTGTACTGTTTTTATTAGAAAATTCAATACGCAAACATTAAAAAAGTGCCATTTTATAGCACTCTGAGTTCATTTTGATGATTCTAGTTTTTCTTTCATTTCAAGGATTGCTTGATAGTATTGTTGTGCCGTTTTTTGATATGTTTCTTCCGTTGTTAATTCTGCAACTTCTTCTGGATTATTAATGTTTAATCCTTCCACCACAACCGTTGGAACGCTTTCGCTCTGTAGAATGTTTAATGTTTCATATTCTCTAATTCCCTTATCTTCTAAAGGTACAAATGCTAAAGCAACCTTCTCATTATGTGTTGGAACATAATAGTAATATCCTACCGCAACAAAGTTTGATTCATCATCAAAGGCCTTTTGAATTTCTTTTGCAAGTAAGACACTATTATCATGTTCTGGATTTGTTGGAAGTTGTGTAATAATACGCATTCCTCGCAGATTGGGACTAGGATCATATCCTGCATGAATACTAATTAATATATCTGGTTTTTCTTCTTCAATCACTTCTAAACGTTTTGTAAGTGAAAGTGGTTCATCTAACTCATGTGTTAAAGAAACCTTGATATCGTCGTTTCCTTTTAAGAGTTCATATAAGCGAGATGTCACTTCTTTTGTGTATTCGTTTTCTTGAATGGATGTGGAATAGCCAACTTGATTTGAATCATGTCCTGCATCTAACATCACTTCAAATTTTGATGAAGGAAGTGATAGTTCTCCTTTCATGAAAAACAAGATATATAAAACAACGCATTAAAGAGCTGCCAGGGCAACTAATGCAAAAAGGAATGAAATTGTTTTTCTTTTTTTCTTAGCCATGTTTTTCTAACTTTTCTATCGTATATGATTGCTTCCTTTATTATTTTAAACTCTTGTGTTTATAAACTTAATAGTTTTTGAATCGCCACGACATAGATTTCAGCTTGTTTTAATAATTCATCGATTTCCACAAATTCATTTATATTATGAATGTGATAGTCTTTATCAGGGAATGCGCAACCAAAGGCAATGGTATTATTCATTCCTTTTGCATAGGTTCCACCACCAATTGTCATTGGCATTGTTTCCATATCACCAGTTACTTCACGGTATGCTTCGACAAGATTTGAAACAAGTGGAGAATCTGGTGAATAGTATAGAGGTTCTGTATAGCTTACGATTTCCACAACACCATTCTCATCTTCTAGATTTTCTTCCATCATAGAGATGACTTGTTTAGAACTCATGGTTACTGGAAAACGAATGTCAATAGTTCCTTCGATTACACCATCACTCATTCCTATAACGCCATTATTCCATGTTAATGCACCATACTCATCTTCGCACTTACATCCCATATATTCACCATCCGTCGATAATCCAAAGTGACTTGTATAGAAATCTACAAATGGATCTTGCAAGCCAGCTTCTTTTAAACCAACCAATAAGTGAGAAATCGCATTGACACCTAGTTCTGGTAAAGACGCATGTGCGGCTGTTCCTAAAACAATAATTTCATCATAGTCTTTTTCATCGATGAGATTATATTCAATACTATTGTTGTTGAAATAATCGGATAATTTTTTATTAGAGTAAGAATTCTTTTCTACTTTAATCATGCATTTCCCACATACAACATTCGATGCGAGACCACCTTGAATATCAATAATCTTTGTATCATTCGAGCGATATACACCTCGAATCATTCCTTTTTCACCATAAACACCAGGGAATTCACCATCTGGTGTAAATCCATATGTAACACTACCTTCTTTTTCAACATAGTGCGCTAAACATTTTGAACCACTTTCTTCATTGGTTCCCATGATTAAACGTATTCTCTTATTAAGAGGAAAGCCAATATCCCTTAATACTTTCATCGCAATCATTGTCGCAACAACTGCACCTTTATCATCACTTACACCACGACCATATAGAACACCATCTTTTTCAACCATTTTAAAAGGATCTGTGTCCCAGCCATCGCTTTCTGCAGCAGGAACGATATCTAAGTGGCCAATAACACCTACCACTTCCTCGCCTTCTCCCATTTCCGCATAACCAATATAATTATCAAGATTCACAACCTTAAAATGGTCATCTTCCATCATTTTGAGTGCTCTATGAAGTACTTCCTTTGGTCCTTTACCAAATGGAGCATCATCGCTTGCTGGTCCTTCTACGCTATTAACTTCTACAAGTTTACTAAGTCGATCTAGTAATTCTTCTTTATATGTGTAGACTCTTGATTTGACATCCATACATCCAACCTCCAAATCACCGTATATATTTTATTATTATTTATAATTATAAATCAATCTCAATGCCAATCGGACAGTGGTCAGACCCCATAATATCCTCATAAATAAAGCTATCTTTTACTTTCTTAAGAATTCTTGAAGATACAACAAAATAGTCAATTCTCCATCCAATATTCTTTTCTCTTGCATGGAAACGATAGGACCACCAAGAGTACTTTACTGTATCTGGATATAAGGAACGGAATGTATCCGAAAACCCCGCATCTAATAATTGTGAGAACTTTGCTCTTTCTTCATCGCTAAATCCCGCATTGTGGTGATTTGAATCGGGATTCTTTAAGTCAATTTCCTCATGTGCTACATTTAAGTCTCCTGTATAGATAACAGGTTTCTTTTTATCTAGTTTCTTTAAGTGATTTCTTAATGCATCTTCCCATTCCATTCGAAAATCCAAACGTGCTAGTTCTTCTTTTGAATTTGGAACATAGGCATTTACAAAATAGAAATCCCCAAAATCAATTGTGATGACTCTTCCTTCATTAGAAGAATCTCCTTTGATATCTTTTACTATCTTTTCTGCAGGGATGCGATAATAAACAAGTGTACCAGAGTAACCTTTCTTTTCTGCTCCATTCATTACCTTTTCATACCCTTCAAAATTAGGTAATTCATCATACAGAGACTCATCCATCTTTGTTTCTTGAATCGCAAAAACATCCGCATTCAATTCTTTAAAGATTTCTGCAAATCCTTTCTTTTGTATAGCTCGTAATCCATTCACATTCCATGATACGAATTTCATAACGCCACCTTTCTTGTTGCATGTTTTAACCATGCTTTCTCTTTTCCTTTTAAGTAAGGACTAATCATCTTATAAACCATTGCGTGATATTCATTCAATTGCTTGATTTCTTCTTCACTCATTAATGAATACTCAATTGCGTCTAAATCATAAGGACAGTACGTAATGGTTTCAAATTCCAAGAATTGACCATAGAAGTTTTTCTTTCCTTTCACAACAAGCAGTTCATTCTCTGTACGAATACCCAACTTATGTGGAAGGTAGATTCCTGGTTCATTTGTGACAATCATTCCTGGTTCTAATACAGCTGGAACTTTCGCAATTCCCCAACGAATTCCATGAGGTCCTTCATGAACACCCAAAACATGTCCTACCCCATGTCCTGTACCACATTGGTAATCTATATCCATATCCCAAATAACCCCACGTGCTAAGATATCGAGATTCTGTCCCGTTGTTCCATATAAGAACTTCGCTCTTGATAAACGTAAATGTGACTTCAAAACCATCGTGAAGTATTTCTTTTCTTCTTTTGTGAGTTTACCTAATGCAATGGTACGTGTAATATCCGTTGTTCCATCAAAGTAAGTTCCACCTGAATCCACTAATAGGAAACCTTCTTGTTTTAATTTTGCATTACTTGTAGCACTTGCACTATAATGCATCATTGCCGCATTTCCTTTATAGGCAGAGATTGTATGGAAGGAAGGCGTAATATAATCCTTTCCTTCTGCTCTTAGTTCATATAACTTATTTTCAACCGATATTTCTGTCATTGGAATCTTTCCAATATTCTCTTTTAGCCAACAGATAAACCTCACCATCGCAACACCATCTTTCACATGCGCATTACGAATATTTTTAATTTCAACTGGATTCTTACAAGCACGGTACATAAGAACCGGAGAAGGGCGATTGATAACCTTATTGCTCTTATCTATTTTCTTTGATAAGTACGCATTTACGTATCTTAAATCTGCCCATATAACTTTATTTTTTAATTTTTTAAGATCATCTCCAATTGCCTCATATTTTTTGATCGTTACTTTTTCTTTCTTAAAGTATTCTTTAACCTGTTTATTGAGTTTCTTTGGATTCACGTAGTATTGAACGGTATTCTTTGTGACCATACAAAAAGCATAGACAACTGGCGTACAATCAATATCATCCCCACGTATATTGAGTAACCAACAAGGATCTTCTAGTTGGCTTAACACCATGACATCTGCACCAGATTTCTTCATGTCGTTTCGTAGGCGTTCCACTTTTGTTTTGACATCTGCACCTGTGTATTTAGTTGGTAGAACGAAAAGTTCTCCTAATGGCATCGCTGGACGACTATCGGTCCATACTTTTCCGCAAAGGTCTTCATCAATAACAACTTTCGCATTTTTCGCACTGAGTCTTTTCGTTAATTGCATATACGCAACCGTCGAAACAACCTTTCCATCGAATCCAAGGGTTCCATTCTTTGGTGTATTTTCAACTAAGAAATCTAATGGATCTAATACCCCTTCTTGACGAAGACGCATCAAGGTAACTCCTGTTCCCTTAAGTTCTTTTTCCGCTTGTGTAAAGTAACGCCCATCTGTCCATAATCCTACGAATTTTTGTGTTACTACTGTACAACCAGCTTCTCCTGTAAAGCCACTAAAATACGACTTACATTTAAAATAATCTGCCGTATATTCTTCCGATAAATGATCATCTTCATTCGGTATATAGTAAATATCAATTTTCTTTTCTTTCATGTGCTTTCTTAAAGCCACAATTCTTTCCTTAACTTCATTCATAATCAAAATCTCCTTATTTATAATTATACTTAACGACACGAAGAAAAGCCAAAAACACATAATATTCAATTAGAATTCACATAGTATTTTATTTGTTGCTCTATAATGCAATCAAAAGGAGACAAGAAAACAATGAAGCAATTAAAGAAAACGATTAGTGCGTCTTTAAGCCTATTCTTAATCGCATGTACACCAAGTACACCACAACAAGTAGCATCTACAACTACACCTTCACAAGCACCTCAACAAACAACATCACAAGCACCTATCACAACACAAGAAAATGAGTTGACAATGGATGAATGCTTAGAGATTGCTCTTCAGAATGCAGGAGTATCTAAAGAAAGCGCAAATATTACAAAATCCGAAATCGATATGGATCATGGTGTTAAGAAATATGAATTTGAATTTTATTACAATAACACGGAATATGATTATGAGATTAATGCTGTAACAGGTGAAATCATCTCCAAATCAACTGAAAATCATGGTGGCAGTACCTCAACAACCACATCCGCCCCATTAACCCAAGAGGATTGTTTTCAAATTGCTCTACAACACGCAAATGTAAAAGCAGAAGATATCGGATTCAACAAAGTTGAACTTGATTATGAACGTGGTCGAGAAGTCTATGATTTTGAATTCTATGTAGGCAATGTTGAGTATAACTATACAGTTGATAGTAATACCGGTGAAATATTGGAATACGAAATTGGCGATTAAACATAAGAAAGGGATCTCATTGCTATGAAATCCCTTTTTCATTTTTCGTTTGCCTAATAATCACTATAGGACTTTAATTCGGTTTCTTTACACCGTATTCGGATAAATAATCCTTTTCTAGACTGGCCTAAGCCAGTTAATTAATATATTCAGTTGTGAAGAATTCATTGTCCATTGGTCTATCCTCGGGCAGTCTTCCACTTTCTCCTTTACAGGTAATTTTCACTTCCTGGAAACCTCTTTATAATTAACTCCGTCATTTCCTTTCAAATCTACATCCGCTAATTATTGGTTTCTTTTTCATTTCCGTTTCCCTTTATATTCTGCCCTATAAAGAGAAACTTGTACTAAATTTCGAGTAGTATCTCTCTCATCATAGACACCTCCTTACTGGCTGGTATCTTTATCTACTTTCAATATACCAATCTATACTTTTATTTACAGTCTTTTATTTCAAGTTTTTTTTCGATATAATAATTATGTTGGGTCCCGTTATATACGGGTAATTTTTTTATATGATACAAGACATTTTCCCACATGTTTATCACAATGAGTATCATCCGCATGAACCTCTCGACACGGATTATGTTTTAAGTTACGAAAACAATAGTGCAATCTTAAAAAGCGATTTATCTTTTTTTCAAATAAAAGAGGTTGGAAGAAACACTTCCTACACCTATTTATTTGAGATAGATGATCGTACTTTTTATTTAGGAGAAATTCATTTACCTCATCAATCAATTCCTATTTTTGAATTGCGTTACTTGGAGAATTCATACATAAGCTTCGCATGCTTAACAGGTTGGCAACTTCATCAATGGCTCATAGAGAATCAATATTGTGGTAAATGCGGAAGAAAAATGAAACTTGATACATATGAAAGAGCTTTACGTTGTGAAGCCTGTAATCAAGTTATCTATCCAAGAATTAATCCTGCTGTCATCGTTGGTGTCATCAATGATAATGATGAAATACTTGTGACAAAATATGCGCATTCTGCTTATAAGAATTACGCTCTTGTTGCGGGATTTGCGGAAATTGGTGAGACCATTGAACAAACCATCATCCGTGAAGTAAAAGAGGAAACCGGTTTAGATGTCGATCATATTCAATACTATAAGTCACAACCATGGTCATTATCAGGTACTTTGCTTTTTGGATTTTGGTGTCGCGCAAAAAACCCACATCAAATCATCATAGATAAAAAAGAATTAAGTATTGCGCAATGGATTACGCGTGAAGAATTAGCTAAACAACTACCTTCCCCTGTCGCCTTAACAGGTGAAATGATGTTGAAATTTGTTAAAGGAGAACACTTCCAATGAACTACAACGAAACAATCTATCATATTTATCCTTTAGGATTCTGCGGTGCCCCAAAAGAAAATGATGGCATCTTGCAACCTAGAATTCATAAAGTTCTATCTTGGTTAGACCATTTCGAGAAACTAAATGTGTCCGCTATTTATTTTGGTCCTGTATTTGAAAGTGAACGTCATGGATATGATACAAAAGACTACAAAACCATTGATATTCGTTTAGGCACCAACGATGATTTTAAAGACGTTTGTGATGCACTTCATAGAAAGAATATCAAAGTTTATTTAGATGGTGTCTTTAATCATGTGGGTAGAAGTTTCTTTGCATTTCAAGATGTTTTACAAAATAAATGGAATTCTCCATATAGTAACTGGTTCTATATCAACTATGATCATCATGATAATCAAGATGGTTTTTCTTACGCAGATTGGGAAGGTCATCAAGAACTTGTCAAATTAAATCTAGATAATCCTGATGTGCGTCAATATTTATTGCATGTAATCGATGGATGGATTGAACAATTTCATATTGATGGATTACGCTTGGATGTCGCATATTGTTTAAATCCAACATTCCTTTATGAACTTCATCATCATTTAAAATATCGTTATCCTGATTTCTTCTTGCTCGGAGAAATGATTGGTGGTGACTATAATGTTTTATTAAAAGATGATTTGCTAGATAGCGTCACAAATTATGAGTGTCGAAAAGGATTATTCTCTAGTTTTAACACTCATAATTTATTTGAAATTGCGCATTCTCTGCATCGTCAATTTGGAAGTGAGAATTGGTGTTTATATAGAGGGAAACATTTACTATCCTTTATTGATAATCATGATGTTGATCGTATTGCTTCTATTCTTAATGATGAAAAAGATCTCTCACTCCTCTATGGATTACTGTATGCTATGCCTGGCATCCCTGCCATTTATTATGGAAGTGAATGGGGAGCGAAAGGAACGCGCACACACTCTTCTGACGATGACTTACGACCATGTTTTGAAAAACCAGAATGGAATTCATTGACCGATTTCATTTCTACATTAAATGCATTACGTAAAGACTATCCTACCTTTACAAACGGAGACTATCACCAAATCTATCTTCAAAATGAACAATATGTTTTTTCTAGAAGAGATGAAAGTGGCCAAATCACTTGCGCTCTTAACATTAGTAATCATGATATGGAATGTCATTTCAATCCGGAAGTTTCTAAAGGCTACGATTTGCTAAACAAAAAGTGGTATGACTTTACATCGTCTACCACTCTTCCATCTAAATCACTTTTTCTTTGGTTTACCCCTTGGGAATAATTACTGATTATACATTTCACGAGCACGATTCGCACCTAACTCAGAATAGTATTCTCCTGCAACTTCATATCCTTTTCCAAAGATATAACCTGCCCAGTATGCACCATCTTCATTATCCTCACACGCCATTAACTGTGAATATGTATTTGGATAAGAGGATACTATTTCCATTTGCATAAAATGCAATTGTCCATCAATGGTGTTATAGTCATATCCATTGGAAGTACACCAATTCTTTAGGTTTTCTTGTCTTCCTCCACCCCATTGGCATAATCCATAATATCCAATACCATTATCCGCCGTTGGTTGTAAACCACTCTCACGAATTAAATTTGCAATAACTCCAATCGCTTGTGCTCTATTCATCCCCATAGACCCCGTTAAAAATGAATAGATTTGATTGTATGGGTCCGAAGAATCTGGCACAATTCCACCAGTATTAGCTGGCGTCGGCTCTGGTGTTGGTGTTGGTGAAGGTGGTAATTCTAAGACCCGGATTACGAAGTCATCATGGTCCATATTGCCAGATTTATCCATTGCATCAATAATAACGGTATATTCACCAACTTTTTTGTTTGTGTAATTGGTTTTAACGGTATATGTTCCTGGTTTTAATTCATCTGCATATTCTAAATCACCATCAACATCATCACGGACAAATATGATATTTTGTCCAACCGTATAATCTTCATTCTGATAAATGGTGATGACATCTGCACGAATGAGAATGAGAGGATTTGTAATATCTCCTGATGGTGTCGCAGAAGGAATTGGAGTTGGATTTGCAGAAGCACTAGGACGAGGAGTCGGTAATGTTTCTTTAACAATTACCTTATAACTCTTTTCAACTGTATTCCCACTCAAATCCATCGCTTTCACTTTTACAAGATAATCACCCTCTATTGTCTCATCTACCTCATGTTCGATTATATAGGTCCCTTTTGTTAAAGTTGTATCTTCTTTTAAAGTACCACGATTTGGATCTTCTACTTTAGAAATATTATCTTGTGGCTTAAACGGTTCATCAATTGAAACAGTCACTTGATTCTGTTTAAATGTGATTTCTGGTTTTAATGTATCTTGAACTGTAAATTCTTCTTCGAATTCTCGAACAACTTCATCACCATTATCCGCAACCTCTGTTAATCTGAAGCGTATTTTTTGTTTTCCCATCTTTTCAGTATCAACTGTATCAAGAATTGTCAGTTTTCCTTTATGTTCTTTGAAGTAAGATTCTGGTTGAAAGGTTGTCCCATATTCAATATTCAAATCTTGTTTTGTTTCTAATACCAAAGAATCATAGATTTCTTTCTTCTGTTCTTCAATCTTTTGTGTACGATTCACATCTAAATTTTTAAAGAAGCGAAAGGCAAAGAAGACAAATAATAGTAGTCCTAAAATACCTAACGCAATCCATAGGTACTTCAAGAAACTCTCTTTCTTATCTGGCATAACAACCGCTAAACTACCCGAATTAAGTTCCTTTTCTTCAGGTAATTGTGTTTTTTTTGTAATATCAATCGGTGGAGCTATCACAACTTTTTCTTCTGGAAGTTCAGGTGCCACTAATTGACTCATATCTTCTGGTAATGGACACTCTACATGAACAGGTTCTCTAGTGAAAGGAGTTAGTAAATCAATGGAGCGACAGTGTAACGCAGGTCTTTTGATTGACCCTAACTTCCCACCATATAAACTATCTCCCAATAATGGATGTCCAATCGCATTCATATGAACACGAATTTGGTGTGTTCTGCCTGTTTCAATTTCAACATCTAATCTAGAAGCAGGTTCATCATCAATAACAAGTTCTTCTTTAACGCGATACGTGGTAGAAGCGTTTTTTCCTTCATCGCTTACAACTCTTTCAACCTGCCCTTCTACCTTTTCAATTGGCATACGAATACGGGCTGCTTTTCGTGCAGGAACTCCTGCCACAATCGCAGTATATTTCTTTTTCAATTTTCCTTTTTCACGATCTTCCGTAAGACGTGCTGCGGCAGGTTGATTCTTCGCAAATAAAACAATGCCTGATACTTCTTTGTCGAGTCTTCCAATAGGACGCATAATGATCTTTTGCCCTAATTTTTGATAGTGTGATTGTAGGATAGCACTCATGGAAATCTCTTGATCTGTGTGACTTGGATGTGTCGCTAAACCACTTGGTTTATTCACAATCACAAAGTCTTCATCTTCATAAAGGATTTCCGGCTCTTCTTCTACAATTGGTACAGATTCTGTATGATCTTCTGGAAAGCGCACCGTTAAAACATCTCCCACATCCATATGATCACTCACACGAACAGGTTGCCCATTCACCAAAATTTCACCCTCAAACTTAAGACGTGAAATCTCATGTTTGGTTAGTTTTAACTCTTGTTCTAGAACTTTTTGGATATTTCCTTGATTGGTGAAATTCCAAGAAGCTAGTACCATTTTGTAGTTAAACTCTTTTGCCATCTCTACCCCTTATATTTCACTACGTAAATAACTATAGATAAAATCTTCTAATTCTCCATCCATGACTGCTTGGATATTTCCAACTTCAAATCCTGTACGTAAATCTTTAACCATCGTATATGGACAGAAGACATAAGAACGTATTTGAGAGCCCCACTCATTGGCTTTCTGTTCCCCTTTAATATCTTGCATCATCTTCGCATTCTCTTCAATTTTACGTTGTAATAGTTTAGATTTTAACATATTCAGACAACGCTCTCTATTTTGAATTTGCGAACGTTCTGTTTGACATGTTACCACAATCCCACTTGGAAGGTGTGTCATACGAACTGCACTATCTGTTTTATTGATGTGCTGTCCTCCAGCACCACTCGCACGCATCGTTGTGACTTCTAAATCTTTATCATCGATTTCAATATCCACATCATCTTCGAATTGTGGAATAACTTCAACAGACGCAAAGGATGTATGTCTACGTGCATTGGAATCAAATGGTGATATACGTACTAAACGATGCACACCACTCTCTGCTTTTAAATACCCATATGCCATAGGTCCTTCAATCAGAATCGAACAAGATTTTAATCCTGCTTCTTCTCCATCCAAATAATCAAGAACCGTTATCTTATACCCTTTTCTTTCTGCGTATCTCGTATACATCCGATATAACATTTGCGCCCAGTCCATCGCTTCTGTTCCACCTGCACCTGGATGGATTTCAAGAATCGCATTATGTTGATCATATGGTCCACTTAGAAGGACTTCAATTTCATATTGATCAAATAGTTTCGTTGTCTCTTGGAGTTCTTCTTCCACAAGTAGTTTTAATTCTTCATCAAAGTTTTCTTTTAATTCATCTATACTTTGATCCAACTCTTGGAAGCGTTTCGTTAGCACTTTATGATTCTCAACTAATGATTTCAATGCATTTGTTTCGCGAATGACAGATTGTGCTTTCTTTTGGTCTGCCCAGAAATTTTCTTCTGCCATTTTTTCTTCATTGATTTGAATTTGTTTTTCTTTTGTTGGGAAGTCAAAGAGAGGTGCCTAACTGCTCCAATTTTGTTAGGCTTTGAGAGGTAATTTGTTTCATTTCAAATAGTTCCATATTCTCTCTCCTACTTAGTTTCTATTGTCTACCACTTGAATACGCATACAGTACGCAACGATTTGTTGAGCAATGTCATGCATCATCCCTTGGAATAGTTGATATCCTTCGGTTACATATGCTTGAAGTGGATTCCCTTGTGCATATGATCGTAATCCAATTCCATCTCTCAATTTCGCCATTGTATCAATATGATTGATCCAAGCACGATCTATTACATTTAGAGAGATTTCTCTTTCCAAATGTTTCATTTGCATTTCAGCTGGAGCAATCTTTGCATCATAATGTGCCCATGCTTTGTCCATAATAATATCTGAACATTCTTCCGCATTCTTTCCTTGTAAATCACTTGCTTCTAGTAGATCCACAAATCCTAGTTTGTCTAATGATTCAAGTAAGGAATCCACAAGGACTTCGCCTGATTTCGATTCTGGATTAATGTTAGCTCCTACTGTATCACTAATGACACGTCTAAACATATCTTGAACAATATTGTGAACATCTTCATGATCGAGAATATAGTTTCTTTGATCATACATAACTTCTCTTTGTTGACGTAAAACATCATCATATTGAAGCAATGATTTTCTGGCATCAAAGTTAACACCTTCCACATGTCTTTGTGCAGTTGAGATGGATTTTGAAACCGTCTTTGATTCAATCGCTTCTTCACCAATATTTGCGAAGAGGCCTTCGAAACGATTCGTTCCAAAACGAATCATTAAATCATCTTGAATCGAAATATAGAATCTTGATTCACCTGGATCTCCTTGACGACCAGAACGACCACGCAACTGATTATCAATACGACGGGACTCATGTCGTTCACTACCTAATACGCATAAACCCCCAAGTTCTCTAACGCCTTCCCCAAGCTTAATGTCGGTACCACGACCTGCCATGTTAGTGGCGATTGTGACTGCTCCCCTACGGCCTGCTTTAGCGATAATATCTGCTTCACGTGCGTGATTCTTCGCATTTAAGACCTCATGTGGAATTTTGCGTTTCTTTAATAGACTTGAAATATACTCTGAGGTTTCAACCGCAATCGTACCAACGAGTACAGGTTGTCCTTTTTCATGTCTTTCTTGAACTTCATTAACAAGTGCTTTAAACTTCGCATCCTTTGTCGCGTAAATCGCATCTGGATAATCAATTCTTGCGACCGGTTTATTCGTTGGCACTTCATAAACGAGCATATTATAAATCTCATGGAATTCTTCGTCCTCTGTCTTGGCGGTACCTGTCATACCTGCGAGTTTATTATATAAACGGAAGAAGTTCTGATAGGTGATTGTCGCAAGAACTGTTGTTTCTTGTTTGATGGAAATTCCTTCTTTCGCACTAACGGCTTGGTGTAAACCATCTGACCATTCTCTGCCCTTCATTAAACGTCCTGTATTTGGATCGACAATATCAATTTCATCATTCTCTGTATCCACCACATAATCAACATCTTTCATCATGATGTAGTTTGCTTTTAAAGCTTGGTTAATACGATGAAGAAGTTGTGTATGTTCAAGGTTAAATAAGTTTTCAACACGGAATACTTTTTCTGCTTTCGCAACACCTTGTTCTGTCAATTGAACCGAACGACTTTTCACATCGATTACATAGTCCCCTAATTCTTCTTCGCTTAAAGTATTCACATCAACTCCATCTGCATAAGGATCCACTTTTTGTTCTTTTAATCGTTTCACAAAGCGATCCGCCTGAAGATAGAAGTTTGCACTTTGTTTCATGCCACCAGAAATAATTAATGGTGTTCTAGATTCATCAATTAAAATGGAGTCTACTTCATCTACTAACGCAAAGTTCAAACCACGTTGTACGCGATCTTTTGCGTTTTTCACCATATTATCTCTTAGGTAATCAAAGCCAAGTTCAGAGTTTGTCGTATACGTAATATCACTCTCATATGCCACTCTTTTTTGAGCAGGTGTCATTTGTCTTAAGTTTAAGCCGACGGTTAAACCTAACCAACGGTGAATTTCGCCCATCCACTCTGAGTCACGTTTTGATAAGTATTCATTGACAGTCACCACATGAACACCTTTTCCTTCTAAAGCATTTAAATAAACTGCCATAACAGATGTTAAGGTTTTACCTTCACCTGTTTTCATTTCAGCAATATCGCCACCTTGCATAATCGCTGCACCTATCAATTGAACATGATATGGATATTCCCCAACAACTCTTCGACAAGCTTCTCTAGCCGTCGCAAAAGCTTCAGAAAAAATATCATCTAATGTTTCCCCATTCGCAAGTCTCTCTTTGAATCTTGGAGTCTGTGCCTTTAGTTCTTCATCAGACATTTTTTCATATTTTTCCGCCAGTGCTTCTACTGGCGCTATCTTTTTTTCAATTTCCTTTAAACGACGCGCATCGGTACTAAAAATTTTATCTAAAATACCAGCCATATTCCCTCCTAAATGCGCACATAAAACGCCTTTATAATTATACCTTGCAAACCTCTTTGCTTCAAGGAAGCTCGTACTCTTTTACACTCATCGAATTCACGTAAATCTGAATGTCACATTCCTTTGGAATCCACCTTAAACACGCTCTTAAAGTGCTTCCTGTTGTCATAACATCATCCACAATTAATACTCTTTTTGGAAAGGAAATATTCTCTTTAAGTAGAATAACATTTTGTATTTCTTCTCTACCTTTTGAACCTTTCCCTTTTTGATCGACATTCTCTTTTTTTATGAAAGGATTTATCATTGGTAAACCTAATGAAGAATACATCTTTTCTAAATGATGAAATCCTCTTTTTTCTATCTTTTCATTAGAAGAAGGTAGTAAAATGACTGTACGATTCCAGTACTTTCTTTTTAATGTATTCTTAACCGGAAACAAGAAGACATCTTGAAGCGCTTCATCAAAGCATTCCTTATATTGAATTAGACACTCTGCATAAGCCTCGTTATATATCCAAGAAGAATGAATTAAATGTGTATCCATCTTACGCTTCTTTTTACAGCGAATCCATTTCTTGCGACATTCATAACAGAGTGGATCTTTCTCATAGAAATAATCAAAAAAATGATCACTTTCTTCTTTTCGCTTTTCACACATTAAGCAACGCATCCTTGATTTGCCTCCTTTATCATCGCAATACATTTTTCTGATATCGCACTTCTTTCATTTTGTATGAATAAAACTTCCCCCGTAGGTTCTTCAAATGTTCTACCTGCTCTACCCGCCATTTGAGTTTGTGCAGACAAGTCAAACACATAATGTTCTGCATAGTAAACACATATTATGACGCCAGGTATCGTGACACCTCTTTCTAAAACAGTTGTCGCAATCATGACACCACTTTTCTTTCTTCGATATCTTTCGATAATCTGATCACGATTCGCTGTTTTACTAGTGCATATCGACACATCCATCATCACTTTTAATATGTCTCCTAATAGATTTGCCATACGAATGGTTGGGACAAAGACGATTATTCTTTTGTATTGATTCTTTTTTAAGAATTGGATTAACCGAATAAACATTCCAAAGCGCGTATGAATTGAAATAACCGGAACAGGTAAAGGGTGTCCGTGAGGACGCTCATTTAAAGTTAAACAAGCAATTTCTTTCCTCTCAACTGCTTTTAATAATTGTTGATCAGGTGTCGCAGTGAGATAGATAATATGTCCTTTACAACTTGTCTTCGCAATTCCATGAAGAACTGGATTGCCTTTAAATGGATACGCATCTGGTTCATCTAATATAAGCAAATCAAATGCTTGATAGTAACGATATAGTTGATGTGTTGTACAAACAATAAGATCCCCATCCGTTATATCTGTATATCCTCCACAAACCGCAACTACTATCGCATTTGGAAAATAAGAAGATAATCGTTGTTGAAGTTCTAATACGACTTGTCTTCTTGGGATTGCAAAACATACTTTCTTTTTTTGTTTAAGACATTGATGAATACTCTCTAATACGAGTTCTGTTTTACCTGCACC
Source organism: Solobacterium sp. (assembly GCA_017515505.1). GTDB lineage: Bacteria > Bacillota_I > Bacilli_A > Erysipelotrichales > Erysipelotrichaceae > Bulleidia. The sequence continues at coordinate 5,748 of JAFWFT010000062.1, read as the reverse complement.
ACACACGCAAAAAAGAAGTACATCCATTTCTTTGATAAAGGAAGCACATGTTTTAGAGATTTCTTTTTGCGCTCTTGTAAGAGGATACTTCATGATGTATTCTTCACTTCCATCTGTAGATGTCGAAAGTGAAATTGGTTCACATATTTCCTCTAGCATTCTTCGACCAAAGGAAATACATTTACGGCAATACCAACCTCTTGAGCCATGATAAAAGAACTCTTTATTTGTATTTAAACATCTTGGACATTGCATAAGGTTTCTTCACTAACTATATTGTCTAGAAACCTTCCTATTCCTAAAAAAAGATCTGCATTATTTCAGATCTTCCATTGTTGTTATTTTTTTGTTTTCAAAAGAACCTTCTACAATCTTGATTTTTGCAGCACTGTATTTCTCAACAAGCGAACAATCATCGGTTCCAACATAATGATCATCTTGTGCTCGTTTCATACAAGTACGAATGAGTTCTGTCGAGAAAGCTTGTGGAGTTTGTGCAGCCATTAAGGTATTACGAGGAATGGTTTCAACAATATACTCTCCCTCCACTTTCTTGATGGTATCTGTGCAAGGAACCATGACACAAACAGCTTCTTCACTTTCGAGTTCTCGTTTAACAGCCATTAATGTTTCTTCATCTAAGTAAGGTCTAGCACCATCATGAATCATGACTTTATCACAAATGACAGCCTCCAATCCATTCGCTACACTCTCTTGTCTTGTTTCGCCACCCTTTGCGATAACCACTTTTCCTTTGGCATTATCTTTAATATGTGTACGATAATCATTATTATCTGTCACCACAACAATTTGTTTACAATCTTCATCCCAAATGAATAGACTCATCGCCATTTGAAGAATTGGAACTCCATTAATCTTATAGTAAACCTTATTGTATCCAAGATTCATACGTGCGCCACTTCCTGCCGCTACAATCACTGCTGCATATTCCATAGCTTTCTTATCTCCTTTTAAAATACTCCATATGATATTGTGGTCATAATAATAGTCGCTAAAATAATTCCCAAAAGAATTGATAAGGATGCTTTCTTTAAATCCATATCAAATACTGCAGCAACTAAGCTTCCTGTCCAAGCACCTGTTCCCGGTAAAGGAATTCCTACGAATAGTGTGAGTCCCCAAAATCCATATTTTTCAATCTTTGCCCGATTCTTTTCTGCTCTCTTTAGCATTCGATCCACAATTCCTCCCATATGATGATTTGCCATCCAATGGAATATTTTCTTAATAAAGAACAAAATAAAAGGGATTGGAAGAATATTCCCTAATACACTAAAAAGAATCGCTTTCCACATCTCCATATTTAATAAACGAGCAACGATTATACCTCCTCTTAATTCAATTAACGGAAGCATACTCACCAAAAAAACGGATAATTCTGGTGAAATATATTGCCCGATCGTACTCATAAACCAATCAATAAATGCTTGCATAATACCTCTCTTACGTAATGAGGATATTATAACTAAAATATTGACTTTAAGAAAGGTGTTTGATATAGTAATTAGGCATTCGATGAATTGGGCCTGTAGCTCAGGTGGTTAGAGCGCACCCCTGATAAGGGTGAGGTCGTTGGTTCAAGTCCATTCAGGCCCACCATTTAGAATGTTAAACCGATGGGGTTTTAGCTCAGCTGGGAGAGCACCTGCTTTGCAAGCAGGGGGTCAGCGGTTCGATCCCGCTAAGCTCCACCATTAAAAACAGAAGTCGCTGTAGACGCCTAAAATAAAGGCTATACGGCGATTTTTCTTTTCCTGAGCTCCTACAAAATTGATGTTTTATATTGCAAATGTAGGGTAAAATTTTGGAGGATTTAAAAAATGAAATATTACCCTGAATCAAAAACTTTTTGTCTCAAGAACAATTAAAAAAACACATACTTATGCGGAATTTAAAGAGAATTCAAAAAAATATCAAAAATTTTTTTAAAATCTTCAAATTCTCGGGTCTAAAGAGTGTAAGGGCCATGACCCCGAAGGAGGAAATACATGAAAAAGAATATATTATTATGTGTGATTGTGTGCTTCATTTTTTTATCAAGTGGCTGTGCTACTTCTAACTCAAGTTTTGGATCGAATATGATAGACAGAGATTCGAAAAACAATTCTAATTACGTTAGATTTCCTGAGTATAACATTGACGCGCTTAAAGGGAAGAAAATCTTTGAAAGCGATGATTTTGAATTAAGCTTTATTGATTACCAAACAGTTAATAAGCAAGATGTATCACAAGCGTTTCCAGGTAATTATGCAGCAGCATTCATAGAAATGGAGTTGACAATCACTTCCGGTGATCCCTTAATCTTTAATGATGCTCGCTTTTCATTCAACGGCTCAATTCCGTTTGATGCTGATGTATTTTCGATGATTATTTCTAAAAGCGGAGATTTATCAAGTATGATTGATAATCTAAACATTGCAGATGAAACTCATTGGGATACATATTTAAATATAGATAGTTTTAATCCACAGTATCCTTTTAAAATGACTGAAATTGATTATGATTTGTGTGGTGGTTATCAAATATGTGTTCTCCCTGGCAAATATCACATTTTAATGGCAGATGTTTGTAGAACGTATGATCATCCTGATGGCAGCAATTACTATAGTAATTATGTTATGAATAACTTATATAACTGTTTAGATTTTAAAGATGGTGTTGTTTCAAGGATAGCCGGATCGATTAGATATGAGCATTTAAGTAATATGAATACACGCTATGCGTATATTGATTACTCTACTGAAGAAAACCCTATTCAATTTGGACTAATTGAAAGCGATAAAGTATTAAAAATATATACGGATGAATATGTTGATTTATATTGCTTATTTCCTATGAAAGAACAGTATAGTACTTCGGACAACAATGAGATTGACCGCATATGTTACACATTAGTTTGGAATATTAAGAATGATAATAAACAAGGCAGCCTTTCAATTGCACCTAAAGATCCTAATGATTTTGCCTGCGATACCATAATGGATTTAGCAATCATAAAACCTTTAGGAAAGATACGAAGACTGAATGTAATTACACCTGACGGTTTGCAAGAAGAAAATGTTAAATCATTGACATATGTTGATTGGAGAACAATTAGTAGTCATAAACTCCCAAGCAAATGCACAGAAATAGAAAATGATAGATTCGATAATTACGAAGGGTTTGCTTTTGGATTTGAAGTCAATCCGCCTGATGAAAGGGCAAGCTATGAGGTTTATACAGAGATTATTAGACCCGAGCAGTTTACAGAGTTTACAACTACAAATTCAGCTCAAAACCAATAATATTCAAATAGCAAACGAAGTATAAATTCGGATTAATAATGCTAAACCTCTTGCGCCAATGCGAAGAATTTACCCTTAAACTCATTATGAATTTAAGGGTTTTTAAATGAAATATTGGTAGAAATTTAAACTTTTGATATCAGAAGAAATATAAAAAACCGCGTAGTTATAAGGTTGAAAGTGCTAAGAATACATTAACAACTGCTGAAACAGTTACTAAGGAAAAAGATGCAATTGTAGCTCAAAAGACTACAGAATCTAACGCTGCTATTGTAGCAGATGGAGATGCAGGTGCAGAACTACTTGAAGAAAAAGAAGCAGACGCAAAGGCGGATGCAGATTCGACTTCGTTGACCTTGGCGAAATTGTTGACGAAGGAACTGCACTTTAAAAAAAACAAAAACCTGACGAGGTTTCAACCAGCAGATGTGCTGGTTTGCTGTTTTAGAAGATTTCGTTATAGCTCCCGCTAGCTTTCACCATTCGTAAATTAGGGCTCTGTTGAGCCCTATTTTTATTTCTTCTTTTTCTTTTTTCTTTGATCTTCATGAGATTCGATTCCATGTTCTTTATTAATAAACCGAAAGGCAATAAAGATTCCAATAATACCAATAACTAAAAAGATATATGCATAAACAAGATTCCAATTCATCAATAATGCATAAATAATTTGTAGAATGCCAAATATGATAAATAGATACGCTGCTTTTTTCGCATACCCTTCCTCATCTTTTGTAATACGATAAGTTCGGCTCATCACAATCGCATTATCTTTTAGAACTAAAATACGAAATGCATAGTAAAAACTTAATATTGTCGCTATAACAGGAAATCCATATCGAAATACTGCATCATCCATAACAATCTCTCTTTCTCAATTATTATAATCTATTTTGTTTTTTAGTTTAATAATTGCGAAGGCTTGACATCTTCCTCTTTTGTAGCACAGAAAACCATAACTCCATCCCCATTTTCTGTCTTTATCGAAATAATAAGACGATTTGGTTCTTCTGAAAGAATATCTTTTAAGGAAACCTCTATTAAAGGAGCCTCAAACAATGGCTGAAATACTTCAATTCTCTTTTCCATGGGGGCTGTTGTTAAAAACAAAAACATCGTTAAGATCACTTCATCAACTTCTCCCCATAAATGCGTTAAAAGTAACTTTGCGTGCTCAACTATATTCATTTATCCACATCCTTTCACTCATACTATTCGCAAAAGAATGTGACTTCCCCTATGGCCGAGGAATTATTTCTTGAAGTGCGTGGTGATATTCTTCTTCCGAGATATATCCTTCTTCTAACATCCTCGATAAAACTTTTTGTTGGCGATTGATAGCGAGATCATATGCTGTAGATAATTGATATGCACTTGGCGCATTTGGTAATCCCGCAAGAAGAGCCCCTTCTGCGATGGACAATTCGCTAGGATCTTTTTTTAAATATCCATTCGAAGCATCTTTAATCCCATAATATCCATCTCCGTAATAAACAATATTGGCATATAAAGCAATCAACTCATCCTTCGAATACATCCTTTCTAAATCTAACATCATGAACACTTCCGCAATCTTCTCTTTAATGGTTCTTACCTTGCCAACATAATAAAGATTTTTAGCGATTTGTTGAGAGATGGTACTACCACCTTCCACATTTTCACCAAGAATGAAATTATTGATAGTAGCACGTATAAGCGCAATCCAGTCAAATCCAGTACGGGTGTAGTATCTTTGATCTTCGACCGCCACCACCGCATTTACATAGTTCATACTAATATTCTCAAACAATACATAATCCTCTTTTGATGTATGCTCTTCAACAGCTTGTGCAAGAGGTTTTTTCTGTATTTGTGCTTGATATTCGCTTTTTCCTTGGAGTATAAAAAAACCAAATAGAACCGTTAATCCTAATACAATCACGATAAATCCATGAAATAATATTTTCTTCATATCTCTATAATAGTAGCTACCTTCTTTATCCTTTTCAAGTATTCACAACAGGAGAAATCACTTCAACCATTAGTGTTTCCTCCACAAGATTACCTGCACTATCTTTAACACGATACAATACTTCTTGTTCTTCAACGCCCTCCATCAAAGAATTACTACACTCAACACGATTGCTTAAATCCCCATTTACTTCATCATAAGCTTCTAAAATGTAAGCGCGACAATCAAATGGATCTCCTTCGTTTAAGAATATTTTTTGTTCACTTAGAATAAGTGTTGGTTTTTCATCATCTACAATTTTTAAACGCAATAGTTTTTGAACTGTTTCCTCTTTTCCTACAAGTTCATATAAAACGACACGATTTCCAGGAACACGAAAATCAATATTGCGTGGCAAATGAAGTTGTGTATGATCTTCTGTGTATTCACGAATATAGCGAGATGGCGTAAAGGGAGTGGAACCATCCAGTTCTACCCAATCATCTACAAGTT
>JAFWFT010000061.1 GCA_017515505.1 Solobacterium sp. | reverse complement strand
CGTATGGAAGGACATGCACTAAAGAGCGATTTAATTGGTGCTGATGGAAAAGTTGTTTTCAAGAAGAATAAAATAATTGGAAAGAACGAAAGAAACGATTTAAAGCCTGAATTAGCAAAAGGCATTAACTGTCGTGCGCTTCCTTACGTACATGCCTTTACACATCCAACTGTTGAAACGGTTGATGCATCTTGGACAAGAGGTCTTATTGGTAGAATTCTCGCAAATGATATTAATGCGAAGAAGTTAAATCTTGAAAAAGGAACGGTTATTACACCTGAAGATGCAGAAGAGATTTCTAAAGTATGTAAAGAAGTATCTATCTATACAGGAATCATTGCGACAGAAGCAAAACTATCAAATGATAATGTTTCTGCAGTATTAAACTATGGTTCTCGTCTTTATACGATTGGACGTCTAACTGTAGATGGAAAAGATGTACTAGATTCCGATAAGAATTTAGTATGTCAAAGATATATTCCTGATGAAGATGTAACACTACTCTCTGCTGAACAAGAAGAAGATGTCATTGCTCGTGTAATGAACAAAGAAAAGGTATCTGCTTGGGTAGTTGGTGCTTGTGTGCAAGAAATTGAAATTCTTGCGGATGATGGACATCCAGTTAAACTTATCGGTGGTGATCCATTCAACACAAAACATACAATCACAATTCCTGATATGTATGCGTTATACAACTATGAATTAACCATGCTAGAAGGTATTGGTACTGCTGATGATATTGATATGTTAGGAAATAGACGTATCCGTACCGTTGGTGAATTAATTCAAAATCAATTTAGAATTGGTTTATCACGTATGGAAAGAGTTGTTAAAGAGAGAATGTCAATTGCAGATGCAACCTTATTGACTCCTAAGCAACTTACAAACATTCGTCCACTCACAGCTGCGATTAAAGAGTTCTTCTCTTCTTCTCAGTTATCTCAATTCATGGATCAGCAAAACCCATTAGCAGAATTATCGAACAAGCGTCGTATTTCTGCACTAGGTCCTGGTGGTATGACAAGAGAACGTGCAGGTTTCGAAGTGCGTGATATTCATAACTCTCACTATGGAAGAATCTGTCCAATTGAAACACCTGAAGGACCAAACATTGGTTTGATTTCTTACTTAACAACATATGCTCGTGTGAATGAATATGGTTTCATTCAAACTCCATATCGTAAAGTTAAGAATGGTGTTGTTACAGATGAGATTCAATATATGTCTGCAGACGAAGAGAATGATCACGTCATTGCGCAAGCAAACGAGATTAAAGATGGGAAACTAGTTGGTGATCGTATTGTCGCTAGAATTGCGGGTGAAACTGTAATGGCTGATAAAGCGATGATTGACTATGCTGACGTATCGCCAAGACAAATTGTATCTGTTGCAACAGCTTGTGTTCCATTCTTGGAAAACGATGACTGTACACGTGCCTTAATGGGTGCGAACATGCAAAGACAAGCAGTTCCATTACTTAATCCACATAGTCCATTTGTTGGGACAGGAATGGAACATCGTATTGCACGTGACTCTGGAGCGGCTTGTGTTGCGACTGCACCTGGTACTGTTACATATGTTGATGCAGATAAGATTGTCGTAACGGAAAAGGGTGGCGAGGAACACACATATGAACTAACAAAGTTCCGTCGTTCAAACGCTTCTACTTGTTTAAATCAAAAGCCAATTGTTAAAAATGGTGAAAAAGTTGAACGTGGTGACATCTTAGCAGATGGACCTGCAATGGAAGCAGGGGAACTTGCGTTAGGACAAAACGTATTAATTGCTTTCATGACATGGCATGGTTACAACTATGAAGATGCGATTATCATGTCTGAAAGAATGGTACGTGATGATGTTTATACATCCATTCATATTGAAGAGTATGACTTAGAGTGTCGTACAACAAAACTTGGTGACGAAGAAATCACAAGAGATATTCCGAACGTTGCAGAATCTGCTTGCCGTAACTTAGATTCTCGTGGAATTGTTATGATTGGTGCGGAAGTAAAAGAAGGCGATATCCTTGTTGGTAAAGTAACACCTAAAGGACAACGTGAAGAAACGCCAGAAGAAAGATTATTCTTAGCTATCTTTGGTGAAAAATCACGTGAAGTTAGAGATAACTCCTTGAAAGTACCACATGGTGGTGCAGGTGTTGTTCACTCTGTGCGTGTATTTACACGTCAAGATACAGAGCTTCCACCAGGAGTTAAAGAAATTGTTAAAGTATATGTCGTTCAGAAACGTAAGATTTCTGAAGGTGATAAGATGGCTGGACGTCATGGTAATAAGGGTGTCATTTCTAAAATTTTACCTATCGAAGATATGCCATACATGCAAGATGGTACACCAATTGATATTATGTTAAATCCATTCGGTGTTCCTTCACGTATGAATATTGGACAGGTATTAGAAGTACACTTAGGTATGGCTGCCCGTTCGTTAGGTTGTAAGTTTGCAACACCAGTATTCGATGGAGTATCAAATGAAGACCTAGCAGCAATTATGAAAGAAGCAAATACATCTGCTGATGGCAAATACTTATTAACGGATGGTATGACAGGAGAACCGTATGACGAAAGAATTGCGGTAGGTGTCATGTATATGATTAAGTTGGCACACATGGTTGATGATAAGTTACACGCTCGTGCAACTGGACCTTACTCTCTTGTTACCCAACAACCATTAGGTGGTAAAGCACAAAATGGTGGACAAAGATTTGGTGAAATGGAAGTTTGGGCACTTGAAGCTTATGGCGCTGGACATGCATTACAAGAAATCTTAACAGTCAAATCAGATGATATCATGGGTCGTACAAAGACTTATGAAGCAATTCTAAAAGGTCGTGATTTACCAGAACCTGGTATTCCAGAATCCTTCCGTGTATTAATCCATGAGTTACAAGCTCTAGCGGTTGATGTCAGATTATTTGACGACGATGGCAAAGAAGTGAACTTAAAAGAAATGGAAAAAGAAGAGGCACGTGAAGAAGCAGATGCTGAAATGCCTAAACTTGGAATTGTTGTGAATGATTTAGAAGAACACGAGGGAATCTCGGTAAGAGACAATCCTGATGATGAAGATGAAATACCTGAAACTGCAGTATTTGGAGCGGATGATATGGATTCTGAGGAAGAAGAATAAGGAGGGCAAGCACGATGAAGATTAACAATTTTAGCGCTATTAGAATCGGGCTAGCATCACCGGAAGCAATTAAAGAATGGTCTTATGGAGAAGTTAAGAAACCTGAGACAATCAACTATCGTTCACAAAAACCAGAAAGAGATGGTTTATACTGCGAGAGAATTTTCGGTCCTACAAAAGACTGGGAATGTGCTTGTGGTAAGTTTAAGAAGGTTCACAATAAAGGTGTTATCTGTGATCGTTGTGGTGTTGAAATCACAAAATCAAGTGTACGTCGTGAACGTATGGGGCACATTGAATTAGCTGCACCAGTAACACATATTTGGTACTTACGTGGAACGCCATCTCGTATGAGTTTATTATTAGGTATCGCACCTAAACAATTAGAAGAGGTTGTATACTTCGTAAGATGGGTTGTTATAGATCCAGGAGATACAGACTTATCGTATAAACAAATCTTATCGGAAAGCGAACTACGTGAAAAAACGGCGATTTTCGGGCCAGGTAGTTTCGTTGCACAAAGTGGTGCAGAAGCAATTCGTACACTTCTAGAACAAGTTGACCTAGAAAAGGAATATGCCGAAGTTACAAAGGAACTTGAAAAAGCAACAGGTGATAAACGTAAGAAATTAATCAAACGTTTAGAAACCGTAGAAGCATTCCGTGATAGTGACAATCGTCCTGAATGGATGGTATTAACAGTATTACCTGTTATTCCACCAGATTTACGTCCAATGTTACAGTTGGATGGTGGACGTTTCGCTACAAGTGACTTAAACGACTTATATCGTCGTGTTATCACACGTAATAATCGTTTAAAGAAATTATTAGAACTTGGAACTCCAGCAATTATCGTTCAAAACGAAAAACGTATGTTACAAGAAGCAGTGGATGCTTTAATTGATAACGGACGTCGTTCGAAGGCGATTACAGGAGCTGGTGGTAGAGCATTAAAATCTCTATCGCATTCACTAAAGGGTAAACAAGGACGTTTCCGTCAAAACTTATTAGGAAAACGTGTTGACTACTCTGGGCGTTCTGTTATTGCGATTGGGCCAGATCTCAAGATGTGGCAATGTGGATTACCAAAAGAAATGGCAATTCAACTTTATAAACCATTCGTCATTAATGAACTTGTGAATCAACAAATCGCTCCTAACCAAAAACATGCGGAGAAACTAATTGATCGTCAAGATGCACGTGTATGGGATGTGGTTGAAGAAGTAATCGCAAATCACCCTGTATTCTTGAACCGTGCTCCTACGTTACATAGATTAGGTATCCAAGCATTCTTCCCTAAACTTGTTGATGGACATGCAATCCGTGTACATCCATTAGTATGTCCTGCGTTCAACGCAGACTTCGATGGAGACCAGATGGCGGTTCACCTTCCATTATCAGAGATGGCTCGTGCAGAAACGGAAGTGCTGATGCTAGGTTCCAATAATATTCTTGGACCTAAGGATGGTAAACCTATCGTTACTCCTGGACAAGACTTAGTTATTGGTAACTTCTATCTCAACATGGAAGAAACGGCTGAAGAGTTCTATAAAAAGAGTGAAACATTAAAGAAACTTGGTTTACCGAATGAAGCAGAAAAGTGGAAACGTTATGGTGATAATGAAGGACACTTATTTAAGGATGTAAATGAAGTATTAACGGCATATCAAATGGATATGGTACACTTACATACTCGTATTGCATTACCTGCTTCTTCATTAGGAAAAGAAGATTTCACAGATTATCAAAATTCATGTTACTTATTAACAACAGTTGGTAAGATTATCTTCAATAATGTTTTCCCAAAAGATTTCCCATATTTAAATGATGTGAATGCGGAAACATTAAAGAAGACACCAGATGATGACTTCGTTCCATTTGGTACAGATATCAAGAAGGAAATCGCAAGTAGACCTGTAAAACCTGAATTTAAGAAGGGTGATTTAGGAAACTTAATTGCGGCAGTCTTCGATAAATATAAGATTAATGGGACAAGTGATATCTTAGATGCTCTTAAGGATATGGGTTACCTATATTCCACAACAGCAGGTATGACAGTTGCGTTAAGTGATATTAATGTTGCACCTAATAAAGATAAGTACGTGGATGAAGGTAAGAAACAAGCTGACCAATTAAATGAATTACGTGATAGAGGTTTATTAACTCCACAAGAATGGGAACGTGCGTTCTCTAAAGTTTGGGATAATGTTAAGAACAATGTGGGTGATACTTTAATGAGTTCATTCCCAAGAATGAATCCTATCAATATGATGGCGGTATCTGGTGCCCGTGGTAGTAAGAACCACTTTACACAATTAGCTGGTATGCGTGGTCTTATGGCACGTCCTACACAATCAAAATCACGTAAAGAATATCAACCAAGTATTATCGAGGTTCCTATCTACTCTTGTTTCCGTGAGGGAATGAGCGTATCTGAATTCTTTATTTCGACACATGGTGTACGTAAAGGGTTAACAGATACAGCGTTAAAGACTGCGGAATCTGGATATTTAACAAGACGTCTTGTTGATGTTGCACAAGAAGTAATCGTTACTGAAGAAGATTGTGAAACAGAAGTTGGATATCTTGTTGAAGAGATTCTTGATGAGAATAATAATTCGAAGATTGAATCCTTCATTGATCGAATTGCAGGACGTTACACACAACAAGCAATTACAGACCCTAAAACCGGTAAAGTAATCGTTGATGAAAACGAATATATTACGGATGATCTTGCGAAAAAGGTTGTAGATGCTGGTGTAACAAGTGCGTATATTCGTAACGTATTTACATGTAAATCACACTCTGGTGTATGTTGTAAATGTTATGGAAAGAATATGGCAACAGGTAATCCAGTTGAAACTGGTGAAGCAATTGGTGTTATGGCTGCGCAAGCGATTGGTGAACCTGGGACACAGCTAACCATGCGTAACTTCCACACTGGTGGTGTTGCGAACAACAGTGGAGACATCACACAAGGTTTACCTCGTGTTGAAGAACTCTTTGAAGCTCGTACACCAAAGCGTGTAACAGTTATTTCTAAGATTGACGGTACTGTAACGGATATTCGTGAACAAGATAATCATACAGGTATGATTGTTACAGTAACTGGCGAAAAAGAAACAATTGAACATAAGTGTGACTTAACACAAGCGATTCTATCGGATATTAAAGTGGGTACTGTTGTAACAGCTGGACAACCTCTAACAGAAGGACAAATTGCGCCAAAAGAATTATTAGAGTTTGCGGGTGTAAGAGCAGTAGAAGAATACATCTTAAAAGAAGTTAAGAAAGTATACTCTTCACAATCAATTGATATTTCAGATAAACACTTAGAAGTGATGATCAAACAGATGTTAAGAAAAGTAATCGTTGTTGACGGTGGTGATTCAAGACTCAGTATTGGTCAAACATTAAGCTTGTCTCGTATGGAAGAGTTTAACGCTGAATTATTAAGAGATGATAAAACACCTGTTCAATTCGAACCAGTGTTACTCGGTATTGCGAAGTCTGCAGTTGAAGCAGATTCCTTCTTGTCAGGTGCATCCTTCCAAGAAACCACACGTGTCTTAACGGATGCGGCTGTAAAAGGTAAGATTGACCACTTAACAGGATTAAAAGAAAATGTCATTATGGGTAAATTAATTCCTGCAGGTACAGGACACATGGAATACCATCGTGAGACATCTGAAAGAATTAAGGAACGTGCAGAAGAGTTAAGAGAAATTCGTCGTCAAAAGACAGAGGAACTTGAGGCTCTCACAAAACCTGCACTACCTCCAGAAATGACTGCGAACGCTGAAAGTCCTAAAGACGATAGTGCAGACGTTGAGTAAGAATAAAAGTCATTAAGCATTTAACGCTTAATGACTTTTTCTTTTAGAACAATTGAAATTTTTTGATATCAATCTTTTTTATGATATCTTCTTTCACATCATTTATGTAATCAGAAACATTTGGGAAGGTATTTAGGATGGTATCTTCGACTGCGGAACAATAGAGTGCCATCTGATCAATCGCATTCACTTTATGAGCGACTCCAAAACTAATTTCAAGCATCTCTCGAACAATAGCGAGTTGTCTTTCTTCTTTAGAAGAAGGGATGGTTCCAAAAAACTTCTTATTATAGAAAGGGTCATCGCCTGTTGTTAAATAACGATTCGCTAGATTTCTAAGTTCCCAATATAAATGTGTCTTATACGTTTCTCCTAACTCTTCTGCACGGTTTGCCCATAGATTCTTTTGGACATCTAATGCAAGTTTTAAACCTCTTTTCTTAAAGATGTTAGAACGATAAATATATAGATTATCTAAAAGATAACGCATGAAGTTATCGACTTCACCATCTTCTGAATATCTCGCTTCGAACAGCTCTTTTGCAAATACTTCTTCGGGAGCGAGTTCGGCTTGTGCTTCAATTTGGTGGAGAATTTCTTTTCTTTTGTCGTATTCTAATTCACTGTAAAACTCTTTCCATTTTTCATCTATTAACCGCATTGTAAGACTCCTATTCCTTTATCATAATAAACTGTATATGATTCTTTCATAATTCGCAAACGAAAAAAGTGTTATATAATTAATAACGGTGATTAAAAAATGGAAAAAAGATTTAGATGGAAGATTATTACAGTCATTGTATTATGTGTACTCATTCTTTTGGGGTTATTATATTTGCATTTGGCAAGGAAGGGTAGTGTAGCACCTGAACCAACTCCAACTCCAACCGTTGAAGTGACACCTACGCCAACTCCAACTCCTACCCCAACTCCTGAACCAACACCTACACCGGTAGCGGTAGATATTGATTCAGAAGACAGCATACAAAGAGTAGTTAATATGAAACATCCATTGAGTGCTGAATATGTACCAGGAGACTTAAGAGCTGTAAATGTATATACAGGTGAACAAGGCATTCAATACTTACGTGGAGAAGCAGCTGATCAATTAGAAAAACTATTTAATGATGCGATTGCGCAAGAAATCTATTTTAGACTTATCAGTGGTTATCGAGATTATTATGAACAAACAGGTCTCTACAACTACTATGTATCGCAATTGGGAGAAGCTCGTGTCAGTGCAATGGATGCTCATCCAGGAGCATCAGAGCATCAACTTGGTTTAGCGGTTGACTTAGGAAACTGGAATGCACAGTGTGACCTAAGTGTATGTTTCATTGATTATGAAAGTTATACGTTCCTCAAAGAACATGGACATGAGTATGGTTTTATTGAACGGTATCCAAGTGGGAAAGAATCGATTACAGGTATTGAATTCTCACCATGGCATTGGCGCTATGTAGGTGTAGAAGAAGCGACAAAGATTCGTGAATCTGGATTAAGTGTAGAAGAATACTACGGTTATTAGAGACTATTTGCATTCTACCTAAATAAAGATTATTCTTTAGTTAGATAGAATGCTTTTTTATTTTTAAGGAGGATTTATAATGGGACTATTTGATAAGAAAATTTGTAGTGTTTGTGGTAATGAAATTGGTTTATTAGGAAACCGTAAAGTAGAAGATGGAAATCTATGTAAAGATTGTGCTTCAAAACTTTCGCCATGGTTTACAGGCAGAAGAAAAACAACCGTTGCGGATATTAAAGCACAACTAGCGTATCGTGAAGAAAACCAAAAGAAATTAGAAAACTTTCATCCTACGTTAACGTTAGGAAATGGATCAACGAAAATTCATGTGGATGAACCAAATCAAACATTTATTGTGACACGTTATTCGGATTGGAAGAAGGCAAATGCAGATTTATTAAACCTATCAGATGTTAGGGATTGTGTGATAGATATTGAAGAAGAAGCAGAGGAAATCTATCAAGAAGTTGATGGAAAAGAAGTTAGTTATGAACCAAAGAAATACGAATATGAGTATACATTTAAAGCGGAGATTAAAGTAGACCATCCTTTCTTCACAGAAATGGAATTTGATTTAACAGAAAAACCAGTCAAAACAAAAGGTTCTGAAGAATATCAAGTCGAAGAATATAATGGAAAAGTAATTCAACATGTTTTAATGCCAAATAGATATCCAAGCCCGGGTGATTTAATTCTCAATGGGCCAAAGGTTGCCGATGGTGATGTGTGGACATGCGAATGTGGAGTTGTGAATAATGGTGGTAAATTCTGTTCTGAATGTGGAAAAGAAAGACCAAAACGTTGGTTCTGTCCAGAGTGTGGAAAAGAAAACCATGGGAAGTTCTGTATTGAGTGTGGTCATAAAAAACCTGAATAATTTATACAAAGAGATAAACTTGTCCAAATAGAAAAAAACATTCATAATTGAATTAAGAGTATGAAGAGGATAAACCGAAAAGATCATTAACGGGGTTTGGTTTTTTATCATGTTTTATTCATGGAGGTGTATATGATTCGATTAAATAATAATTGGGAGTATTTTGAAAAATGGGATGAGGATATCCTACGTTCAAAAGGGGAAGGGAAAACGGTTCGTCTTCCTCATACAGTAGAAGAATTGCCACTCCATTATATTGATTCAAATCGTTACCAAAAACTTGTTGGATATCGAAAGAAAGTAAAAGTGAAAAAAATAGAAGGAAAAAGATATTTCCTTCAATTTGATGGTGCAGCTCATGTGGCGACGGTTTATTGTAATGGAAAAGAGTTAGAAACACATGAATGTGGGTATACTGCTTTCCGTGTAGAAATAACAGATGTCATAGAGAATGGCGAAAATGAAATCGTCGTAAAACTAGATTCAAGTGAGAAATGTAATATTCCACCTTTTGGATTAGTAGTGGATTATTTAACATATGGTGGAATATATCGTGATGTCTGGTTGGATGAAAGAAGTGATACCTATCTAAAAGATGTCTATGTTGTAACACCTACTCTTAAAAAAGCACGCATCATGGTACAACTCGATCATGCACAAGGAGATGAAGAAGTTGAAGTAAGAATCGAAGATGAAGATGGTTTTTTCTTAACGGATGGGATATTTAAAGCGAAAGATTTAGCAGTAGAATTATCCAGTCAGCAAGCAATTCCTTGGGATATAGAGAATCCCCATTTATATATTTGTCGTTGTACATTAAAAAGAAATAATAAAGTATTAGATGTTGTAGAGAATACATTTGGATATCGTACAATTTCTTTCAGAAAGAATGCATTTTTCTTAAATGGAAAAAAAGTATTTATTCGTGGTTTAAATCGACATCAATGCTTCCCTTATGTTGGATATGCAGCACCAGAGCATCTTCAAAGAGAAGATGCAAGAATCTTAAAAAAAGAATTGTATGTGAATAGTGTGCGTACATCACATTATCCACAAAGTCCATACTTCTTTGATGAATGTGATCGACTAGGATTATTGGTTTTCACAGAGATACCTGGATGGCAACACATTGGTGATGAAGAGTGGAAGACGATCGCAATTAAGAATACACAAGAAATGATTATGCAAAATCGTCAGCATCCATCCATTATCCTTTGGGGAGTACGAATTAATGAATCGATGGATGATGATGCGTTTTATCGCAAGACAAATGAACTTGCGTATTTACTAGATCCATATCGACCAACTTCTGGTGTTCGCTATATTGAAAAGAGTTCACTATTAGAAGATGTCTATGCGTATAATGACTTCTCACACGATGGATCAAATGAAGGTGCAAAAAAGAAAAAGGATGTCACGCCTGACATGAATAAACCATTGTTGATATCGGAATCCAATGGACATATGTATCCAACAAAGTCTTATGATTCTTGGTCAAAAAGACAAGAACATGCGTTACGACATGCGAGAGTATTAGATGCGGCTATAAAGGATGGGGAACATGTTGGTTGTTATCAATGGTGTATGTTTGATTATCCGACACATAAAGATTTTGGCTCTGGAGATCGTGTTTGTTACCATGGTGTTATGGATATGTTTAGAAATCCTAAGTTAGCTGCAAGTCTTTATGCAAGTCAACAAGATCAAACACCAATTCTAGAAATAGGGACATCAATGGATATTGGTGATTATCCAGCTGGACATATTGGAGATGTCTATGCATTTACAAATGCTGACTATATAGAACTATATAAGAATGATGATTATGTTGGTAGATTTGTACAAGAAGAGTTTGAGGGACTAAAACACGGTCCCATTCTCATAAATGATTTTATTGGAGATCTACTTATTAACAAGGAACATTTTTCTGTTGAAAAATCAGATCTCATTCGTGATTGTTTAGGAGCTGCAGGAAAATATGGTTTAGCTAACTTACCGGCTACTTATAAAGCAAAACTTGCGTATGCAATGATGAAGTATCATTTGAGGTTTGAAGATGGTGTTGCGCTTTATGGTAAATATGTTGGTAACTGGGGAGGAGAAGCTGTACGTTGGCGTTTTGATGCGATTAAGAAGAATACAGTTGTCGCATCCGTCACAAAAGTTCCAAACTGTCATCTACATCTTGATGTGACGGTATCTAGACAAAATCTGGAAGAAGGAGAAGTCTATGATATGTCTCTTGTGCGAATCGTAGTAAAAGATGAAAATCATAATATTGTTCCATACGCACAAATACCTGTGCGATTTGAAGTAGAAGGACCAATTGAAGTTGTTGGTGGTAATGTTGTAACACTTGAAGGTGGAATGGGTGGAACACTGATTCGTACGATAGGAAAAACGGGAACTGGGACATTACGTATCCTAAGTGAATTAGAGCCAGTAAAAGTCGTATTTGTAGTGAAAGAAGGTAAGTAACAATGAAGTTCTCAAAAAAAGAAACAGCAGCCTATGGACTAGTTGGCAATTCTGATACAACAGGAGAAATTATTCAACAAAGCGCTTCAACGATTGCAGGTCTACGTTTACTGATGACTATCCTACCAATCATCGGTTTAATTTGTGCATTATTTATATTCAATAAGAAATTTATTTTAACAGATGAAAAAGCACAAGAGATAGCCGATCAATTGAAAGAGAGAAATGCGTAATGTTATTATCGTGGCAAGTTAAAGGAACAGATACGAATAACCAGCGTTATTTCTTTACTGGTTTGCAAGAGTTAAAACAAGTTAATCATGTGGTATGTAAAGTGCCTGCGAGTCACTTATATAAGGTAATCGCGAAGATCGCATTTCCCACAAAGAAATCAGAAAAGATTTTTATCAATGGTTTCCAAACATGGACCTATTGTCCAGAATATACAACAAGAAGTCGAATTCGTGGAATTAAACAATTACCACAACGACTAATTGATCATTATAGTTTAGATCGTTATGCGGACTATCATTTTGTGAAATATCGTAATCAACCAGGTGTCACACATGGATTCTCTTATTGTTACTTTAGAGATAAAGACAAATTTCGATTATTCGCATCTTTGAATGAAGAACCAGGGTATACGCAATTTAAATATGATGCGAATGAACAAATACTTACGATACGTAGAGATTGTCGTGATTTATATTTTGAAGGGAATTATCCAATCTTTGATTTATTTTATATGGAAGGGTCAGAACAAGAAGTTTTTGATGCTTGGTTTAAGTTATTAAAACTTCCAAAATTAAAAGAAGAACCTTTATGTGGATATTCCAGTTGGTATAATCGTTACCAAGACATTTCTTCTAATACAATTGCGGAGGATTTAAAAGGTTGTAAGAGAGTTTTAGAACCTGGTGATTTATTTCAAATTGATGATGGTTGGGAACCTTTTGTTGGAGATTGGTTAGAACCAGATCAAACAAAATTTCCTGATGGAATGAAAGCGGAAGCAGATCGTATTCATGAAGCAGGGTATAAAGCGGGCATCTGGTTATCTCCATTTATCGCTGAAGAGAATTCAAAACTCTTCCAAGAACATCGTGATTGGTTTTATCACGTAGATGGTGAACCATGGAAAGATGGAAGTAATTGGTCAGGATTCTACTCATTGGATATTGATCATCCAGAAGTCATTAAATATCTTGAGGCAGTCTTTCATCGCGTCTTACACGAATGGGGATTTGACTTAGTTAAATTGGATTTCTTATATGGTGCTGCCCCATTTGGTAGTGAAAACGAAACACGTGCAGGAAGAATGATTCGGGCCATGAAGTTATTAAGAAAGTGGTGTAAAGGGAAAGAAATTTTAGGATGTGGGGTGCCAGTTATGCCTGCGTTTGGATATGTAGATTATTGTCGTGTTAGTTGTGATGTGTCGTTAGACTGGAACGATGTTCCACATAGACGTATCATTCATCGCGAACGAGTTTCAACAAAACAAGCAATTGGAAATGTTTTATCAAGATTCCCACTCCATAATCGTGCATATCTATCTGACCCAGATGTATTTTTCTTACGTGATGAAAATTGTCGCTTAACACAAAAACAAAAAGAATTACTTGCGAAGATGGATGCGTTACTTGGAGGAGTATGGTTAATGAGTGATAATCCAAGTAAATATACAGAAAGAAAGGTTAAGCAGTATAAAGAAATTCGCAAACTTACTAGAGCTAAAAATGTCAAAATAGACCGTACACAAAAAATTATTATGTATGAGTTGGATGGAGAGATATATGCATTAGATATTTCTTCGATGATATAGAGGATGGGTCAAACCATCTTCTTTTTGTTATGATAGTACTAATGAAAGAGTTGAATGAGATTAAAGAGATAGCACAAAAAGAACATATTCCTCTCATGAAGGATGATGGCATTCAGTTTTTGTGTTCTTTTATAAAAGAAAGACTTTCCATCATGAAAATATTAGAAGCAGGAACTGCAGTCGGATATTCCGCATTGATGATGGCTTCTTTAAGAGAAAACATTACGATTGATACATTAGAAATTAATGAAGAGATGGTCAAACGTGCAAGAGATAATATTAAAGAAGAAGGGATGGAAGATCGTATCTTTGTGTATCATACGGATGCATTATTGTTTGAAAGTGCAAAGTATTATGATTTATTTTTTATTGATGCGGCAAAGTCACAATACTTTCGTTACCTAAATCATTTTTATCCAATGTCCTATGTTGGTTCTTATTTTATCTTTGATAATATAAACTTTCACGGAATTGTCGAAGAACCTTCTTTATCGCATAATCGTAGTACATTACAGATGACAAGAAAACTAAAGCGATTCAAAGAAAGAATTCTAAAAGATGAGCGTTTTAAAGCAACCTTTTATTCGGAAATAGGAGATGGAATCCTAGTCTTAGAGAGAATAAAATAAAACATATCGTTTGATTAGAACGATATGTTTTATTTTAGAATTTTCCACTTGAATGTGAGAAGCCACCACTATTGATGGTGGTTCCACCATCACCGAATCCGCCTCCTGAACTACTTTGAACTTTAGGTCTAGGCGTCCGATGCTCTCTACGATATAGGAACTGATCAGATACGACATTCAATTGAATTCCATTTCGAGGAATATAATCAACGGCATCATAGCGAAGCCCTTTTGATTTATTACGCGAACGTAATCCTAGGCAGATGAGTAGGGAAGTGAGTGGGGATACGGTACCAGCAACAGTTGTTGCGACTCTACGTTTTTGCGCTTTTTGTTCAGCGATTGTATGCACGTGATTAACATCAACTGGTTCTCCCATCGCCTCTCGTTGTAAATCATACTCGGCATCATCTAAATAGTAATTGAAGGCTTCATAATAATTACCTTTACTCATGCGTTCAACAATATCATCTTCCATGATACTTTTCGCAAAGTCTGTGAAGGCACGATTGGAGCGATCTCCATATGCAGCGATATCATAATATCTCTCATTCATATCGAGAATGAGTAAGATACCATTTTTATCAGGGCCTATTCCCAAGTTTTCACGTTTGTAGATAATTTCTGCATAATCTTCAATGAAAGCTTCACCTTCACGGTTTGGCATAACGCGAATGTAGATGCCACATTGTTGTTCTTGGGAGATGCGTGCTGCTTTTTGATTTAATTGTTGAATTTCTTCTTGTGTTAATACACCATAGTCATCTCTTACATATTCATCTATTGCAAATACCGGAAGGAATAATGCTAGAAATACGAAGATGGGTAATAAAATACGAATAAATTTCTTCATCATTTTCCCTCCTAAAACAAGTAGAATAAGCCAAATATAATAGAGGCAAATAATACAGCCAGACCAATAAACCATATCGCGAATTTCACATTATCAACTGGTAAATCATCACTGACCATTTTTCCTGTTTGGCCATTCATCGCAAACATATAAGACTTTCCATTCCATCTAGTTGTAAGTAACCAGATAGGGAAGAAAGCATAATTAACACTTTCTTTTTTGAGGTGAAGTTGTTCAACCTCAGGAACGAGAGTTGTATAACCAACCGCAGTTTCTTTAATTTTTTGACAAGCGGTATTGGACATACGCGTTTCGACACGCGATGCATTTTCTTCGACGCTGACATCATAACGATCCGCAAAATAGCCAGGCATATAACTCATTTGAAACGCAACTAAATCTTCAGAATGGAATGGTTCTAATGCGTCCATAAATTCATCAGGCATCTTAATAGAAGCATCTGCTGGAACATGACGAAATGAAACAGAACCAGAACGTTTTACATGATAATGTTCAACAACCGTTATATTCTCATCGGCTGTTGTATAGGAATGAGATTTTGTTGCGCGATATGACATATTTGCTTTTGCGGTTCCATCATATAACCAGAAAGGAACGTAGATTCCTTTGATTTCTTCAATGTGGTTTTGGGTTGTAAATACAGTAGGTAGAAGAGGCTTTCCAAGATAGAATTTTTTTAGACGTTGCATTGCATCTTCTTTATCTAACTTAAATGGAATAATATAGTCTGGTTTTAGGGCGCCAGATACTTATGCAGGGACTACGGTGTTGTTTCCGCAATATGGACAAGATGTCGCAGCTGTCGTATCATCACATATTAATTCTGCACCACAAGATGGACAAGAATAAGCATGTAAATGAGCCATCTCTTCATCAGTGAAATGCAAAATATCGAAGCTATCGAGTAACTCTTGGTTTGCTTGAAGCGCAGCTTCGTTCTTTTCCTTATAGAGTTGTTCAATCTCTTCGTTTGTATAGAGAGAACCACAGTAATCACATTTTAATTTTTGTGTATCAGAATCAAAATGGAGTGGTCCTCCACAAGCAATACATTTATAATTCGTTACTTGTGATGCCATGTTTTCATCTCCATAAATAAGAATTGCACGGTTAAGACATGTGCTTACCCGTGCAATCCTGTCCAGTTATTATTCTGGTTTTTCCTTTCCGCAAGTTGTGCAGAAGTTTGTTGTGTTTTCAGTTTTGCAATCTGGGCAAGTCCATTTCGTTGTACCTGGACGTTGTTCACCACAGTTACCACAGAAGTTTGTTGTATTCTTGGTTCCACATTTTGGACATACCCAAGCATTTAATGTTTTACCATCTTTACCCATTGCGAATAATTCACTTGGGTCTGCACCGCCAGCGTTTTGTGCCATGCCCATGTTGATGAAACCTAAAGCGGCTCCACCTTCATTCTTAGCTGCATCTTGCATTGCTTGTGCTTGTGCGTTTACTAAATGAGCAGCAGCGATTTCTGGATTCGATAAAGAAGCTGTGATTTGTAATTGTTTAATACGTTCTTCATCTTCTTCGGTTGCAGAAATACTCGATACACCAATAGAAGAAATCACAATACCACGTTTTTCTCCCCATTCTTTTGATAATTCTTCATTTAGAAGTTGTGCTAATTCTTTTGTGTGCGCTGGAATT
>JAFWFT010000060.1 GCA_017515505.1 Solobacterium sp. | reverse complement strand
TTTCCAAGTGCCAAAAATGAAAGAAATCGTTCATGATATAGATCCAAATGCGTATATTACGATTACAGAAATTGCGGATGTATTTGCCGCAAATATAGATAAGAATAATTAACTATCTTTTATTTTATTTCTAAATTCGATACTATTTTTATATGAACAGAAGACAAATACCATTATTCATTTTATTACTATTTTTAATCGGGGCTTTAGGAGTAGGTCTCTATGGTCGTTTTATGTATACACCAAAAGAAGAAGAGGTGGCAGTAGAAGAAACACCAGAACCAACACCGATTCCAACTCCAGAAGAGTACCATGCATCTTTATTATTTGCGGGCGATGCATTACTACATGGTGCTGTATATGTAGATGCGGCAGTGGGTGATGGGACGTATGATTTCCATGAACAATTAGAACCATTAAGAGATTGGGTATCCAAATATGATTTAGCTTACTATAATCAAGAAACGATATTAGGTGGAAGTGAATTAGGTTTATCAACCTATCCAACATTTAATAGTCCACAAGAATTTGGAGATGCGATGGTTAATTTAGGATTTAATATGGTTTCTACTGCGAATAACCATTCCTTAGATGTTGGAGAAGAAGGTATTATTCGTTCGAAAGAATATTGGTCTAAACAAACCGGTGTTGTAGAAGCGGGTACAAACCTTTCCTTTGAAGAACAAAACGCAATACCAGTATATGAATGTAATGGAATTACGTATACATTTTTATCTTATACCTATGGCATGAATGGTTTATATCCTCCAGAAGGAAAAGAATATCTTGTGAATGATTATCCTGGACACGAAGATGAGATCATTGAAAAGGTTAAAGTAGCCAAACAAAAAGTAGATGTGGTTATTATGGCAATGCATTGGGGCATTGAATATTCCATGGAACCAAGTGAAGAACAAAGAGACCTCGCTAGACGTATGGCAGAAGCAGGGGCAGATATCATTATTGGAAATCATCCACATGTTATTCAGCCAGCTGAATGGATAGGGGATTCCATCTGTTTCTATGCGATGGGGAATACCATCAGTGCCCAAGAAGGTATTGAACGTTTAATTGGAATGATTGGTGGTTTAGATATTACAAAAACCGTTCTGAATGGCGAAACAACCATTAAGATTGATAATGTTCGTGCGGATTTAATCTTTACCTATTATGATGGTGCTTATCGGAACTTTAAAGTTTATCCATTTGAAAAATTAGATGATTCTATACTTAATAATCATCAAGAAATCTATCAAGATTATATACAAGTGATTACAGAATTAGATCCGAATATACAAATTGGTGGCCTCTAAGACCACCAATTATTTTTATTGAATTGGAACAATCGTTCCATCATTTTTATGAATACTATTATTTGGTACGACTCCACGTACACAAGAAACAGGATATACACGAGAATGTGGACCAATGATACTTCCTGGATTTAATACTGAATTACATCCAACTTCGACATAATCTCCTAACATCGCCCCAAATTTCTTTAAATGGGTTTCGATTTTACCATCTTCTGTTTTAACCACAACGAGTTCTTTATCAGATTTAACATTAGAAGTGATGGAACCAGCACCCATATGGGAGTAATAACCTAAGATGGAATCACCTACATAGTTATAATGTGGTGTTTGAACATGATCAAATAAGATTACATTTTTTAATTCACAAGAATTCCCAACCACGCAGCTTTCCCCAACTAATGCGGAACCACGAATGAATGCACAATGACGTACTTCTGTATTTGGTCCAATAATACATGGGGCACCAATATAAGCAGAAGGGAAGATATTAGCGCTTTTATGAATCCATACTTGAGGAGCTCTTTCTTCATACTCTTCAGGATCTAATTTAGAACCAAGTTCAATAATAAAATCTTTAATACCAGGTAATGCATCCCAAGGGAATTCAAACTGTAATAAATAATCTCTTGCGAGTGTATGGTCTAAATCAAACATTTCTTTTGTGGTATACATAATCGTTAATCTCCTTAACATTCATTTTTATACATTATTATTTTATTATAAATGTTATAATTTTGTCATTGCATAATACCTATGGGTTGTGATATTCTAATTAGGCAGTAAATTGGTTCCTTAGCCAAGTTGGTAAGGCAACAGACTGCAACTCTGTGATCGCCGGTTCGAGTCCGGCAGGAACCTCCAGATCATAAGGGGAAGTGGCGGAATCGGCAGACGCATCGGACTTAAAATCCGGTGGTGGCAACACCGTGTGGGTTCAAGTCCCATCTTCCCCACCATGAAAAGAGAAACCTTCTATATTGAAGGTTTTTTCTTTATCTGTGATATACTTTCGTTGTTTATGAGTGAGACAAGTTTAAAAAAGAATATGAGTTATACAACAATTGGAATGGTTATGTATAACTTTGCGATATGGGTATTTAGTATTCTTATTTTAAGAATGCTTGGTCCTGAGGCAAGTGGATACTATGCGGTTGCGACTTCGATTGGAAATAGCTTATATGCGATTTCTTTATGGGGGATGCGTAGTTATGTCATATCCGATACAAATAATGAATATTCCTATCAAGAATACTTAACCGCTCGTTTTAGTGCGATTGGGATAACGTTACTGATTCTTTTAGGGATTGTGATATTTGTTCCGTATTCAAGTACACAACGCGAAATATTAGTACTTTATTCATTATTTAAATGTTGTGAAGCTTTAATTGAAATATTGGATTGTTTCTGTCAAAAGAAGAAACGAATGGAAATTAATGCGTATTCCATGATCTTACGTAGTATTCTCTTTACTGTATTCTTTTATCTATCTTTACGTTTCTTCCATGATATTAATATCGCATTTATCTTATTAATCATCTTATCAATAGTAGTCTTTGTATTATTTAACTTTAGAAGAGTCAAACGATTAGTACCAATCGAATTAAAACCAACGTATTCCAAAAACATTGGTTCGATTCTATATCATAGTTTCCCAATTATGGCTTTTGAGATGTTATCGGCGTTAATTGTGGCTGTTCCTCGCTTACAATTTGAAAAGATTGGGAATCTATCTACCTTAGGGATTTATACATCCATCTATACGATGATTGTTTTTTTACAATTAGTCATTAATGTACTTATCTATACACTTGCGCCATATATGGCGAGTGCACATGCGAATAACGATTCCAAACAATTCTTCAAATATGTAGGATTCTTATTTGCGGGGGCAATAGGACTAGGTTTAGTAGCCGAAGTCTTAGTTTTCTTCTTAGGAAAACCTGTGATGACAGTACTCTTTGGAGAAGTGGCTGGTAGTCAATATCATTATCTTTATTTAGGAATTGTAAGTGGGGTAACTTTAACCTTTACTTGGATTATGTCGCAAATCTTTGTCATCTATCAAAAGCGTATCGAACAATGTCTTTGTGCAGTGATTTCTTTGATAGGATGTTATTTCTTGTCGAAATATCTCGTTCAAGCAAATTCTTGTGATTCCATTTCTCTTGTCACAACCTATGCGAATCTTCTTTTCTTAGTATGCTCAGGAATCTATTTGTTACTATTTTCTAAGAAATAATGGTTTGCCTAAAAGCCTTTGAATTACTATAATTGTATAGGTATGAGTGAAGAAAAGATTATCCATACATTTGTGGTATTAGCGTATAAAGAATCGCCATTCTTAGAGAATGCGATTTTATCTGTTTTAGACCAAGAATATCCAAGTAAGGTCATTATTGGAACTTCTACGGATAATGAATATATTCGTAATCTTGCGAATAAGTATCATTTAGATGTTGTGGTGAATCCAATTAAGAATGGGAATAATATTGGGGATTTTGATTTTGCGTGGTCACATGGGAATAATACAATTGTGACCATCGCTCATCAAGATGATCAATATGATTGTGATTATTCTAAAAAGATAGTGGAAGCTTATCAAAAACATCCAGAATCTATCATTATCTATACTGATTACTATGAGATTCGTAATGAGAAACGTGTGTATCATAATACATTATTAAATATCAAAAAGGTTTTATTGTTCCCGATGCGTTTGTTAGGTTCCACTAAATCAAAGTTTTGGAAACAAAGTGCTTTGCGTTGGGGAAATGCGATTTGTTGTCCTTCGGTTGCTTTTGTACCAGAGAATATTCCATTTGAGAAAGTCTTTCGACAAGATGAATTCATTGGTGTTGGAGATTGGTATGGATGGTATAAGTTATCGAATGTAGAAGGAAAAGCCTTTACCTTCATTCCTGAACCTTTAATGGGACATCGTATTGAAGAAACAACGCATACATCAAGAGAGATTAAAGATGGATCTCGTACAAGACAGGAACTTGAGATGTATAAGAAGTTTTGGCCTGCTTGGTTTGCGAAAGTATTAAACCACTTTTATAGTGCTGCTCAGAATAGTAATAATTTAGATAATATGGCGAAATAGGGGGAAATCATGAATATTTTATTGGCGAATGATGATGGGATAGACGCTCCTGGAATCCGTGCACTAGTTGAAGAACTAAAGGATGAATATACTCTTTTTGTATCTGCACCTCATAATCAATGTAGCGCGCAAAGTCACCACGTGAATTATTTCTTTGCGGATATCTACGCAGAAAAAAGAGAAATCGAAGGAGTTAAAGAGGCCTGGGCAGTGGAGGGGACACCAGCGGATGCAGTCTATTTAGGCTTAAATGGGTTAATCAGTGAGCCAATTGATTTAGTAGTTTCAGGGATTAATAAGGGCTGGAATGTTTCAACCGATACGATTTATTCAGGGACGGTTCAAGCCGCGATTGAAGCTCTCATTAATCATGTTCCAGCGATGGCTGCTTCCCAAGCTAGTTTTGAATCCGATGATTTTGTGGATTCTGCGAAAGTCATTCATGGTTTAATACCAGTCTATTTAAATCAAGAGAATCATCACAAATATGTTTTTAGTGTCAATGTTCCATATATTCCTAAAGAAGAAATGAAAGGTTATAAAGTGAAAACCTTTGAAAAACCTTGGTATTATTCTAATGTTTCAACCATTGAAAAAATCAATGATAAACGCATCTGTTTCCATACTGACCCTGATCTTACAAGAGAAAATGCGGGTCTTGAAAGTGATGGAGACGCAAGTAATGTAAGAAAGGGATATATTGTAATAACCCCAATCGGTGTCGATAGTGTTCACCATTATCATATGGATAAACTGAAACCATTAGAAGATATGAGTGTCAAGTAAAAATACTTGACACTTTTATATTCTTTACTATAATAAATGATGGTTAAAGGAGGAAAATACGATGGCAGTAAAATTAAGATTAACACGTATGGGTGCGAAGAAAGCGCCAAGATATCGTATCGTTGCGGCTGATTCTCGTTTCGCAAGAGATGGTCGTGTCATTGAAACATTAGGATACTTTGATCCAACAACAGAGCCGGAAACAGTAAAAGTAGATGCAGAAAAAGCTCTTGATTGGTTAAACAAAGGTGCACAACCTTCTGATACAGTACGTAATATTCTTTCTCGCCAAGGTGTCATGAAACAGTATCATGATTCTAAAAAAGCAGGAAAGGCTAAGAAGTAAGCATCATGGTCGAATTAGATAAAGTGCTACGTGACTTAGTTCTTCCAATGGTGGAAGATAAAGATCACTTAGAAGTACGTATTCTTCCAAGTGAAAATGAAAAAGAAGTTGTGCTTGGTGTTTATGCGAAAAGTGATGATGTAGCTCGTCTTATCGGAAGAAGAGGAATGATGGCTACTGCACTAAGACAAGTCATGTCTGTTGCTTCTCATGCAGACAATAAACGTGTTACTATAAATTTTGAGGAGATTTAGGATGCCAAGCATCCTTTTTTAAAAAGTATGAAATATTTTAAAATTGGTGAAGTGATTAATACGCATGGATTAAAGGGAGAACTAAAGATCTATAGTACTTCGGATTTTGATGATGAACGTTATAAGATTGGAAATACGGTTTATTTATATATGAATGAAACGTATACGCCATTTAAAGTCGCAAGTTATCGTGTCCATAAAGGATATCCTTTAGTATCTTTTGAAAACCATCAAGATATTAATCTTGTAGAACATTTTAAGGGTGCACTCGTTTGTGTTAGTGAAAATGATCGACAACGTTTAGAAGAAGGTAAATACTATGTGGATGAACTTCTTGATTTAGATGTCTATAGTGAAGAAAATGAATTTATTGGGAAAGTAATTGATGTGGAAGAAACAAATGGAGCACAAAATAACCTCTTAGTTGAAAAAGAAGATGGTGCAAAGGTACGAATCCCAAATGTTCCAGCGTTTGTGATAGATGTTGATAGAGAAATGAAACGAATCACGATTCATGTGATTGAAGGACTTTTATGAAAATAACCATTCTTACATTATTTCCAGAAATCTTTGGAGGGTTTGAAAATTCCTCTGTCATCCATCGTGCGATTGAAAAGGGAATTGTTGAAATTGAAGTGAAACAACTTCGAGATTACTCAAAAGATAAACATCGTCATGTGGATGATTCTCCATTTGGTGGTGGAGCAGGAATGATTTTAATGTGTCAACCAATTGTGGATGCTTTAAAGGAGATTCAAACCGAAGATACGTATTCCATGATTCTTTCTGCTTCAGGACGTTTATATAATCAAAGCGATGCGCACATGTTAGCGAGAAAAAAACATGTGGTTCTTATCTGTGGACGCTATGAAGGAATTGATGCACGGGTTGAAAAATATGTAGATGATGTAGTATCTGTTGGAGATTATGTTTTAACTGGTGGAGAGATTCCTGCCATGATTGTTGCAGATTCACTCATTCGATTATTAGAAGGGGTGATTAAGGAAGAATCAACACAAGAAGAGTCTTATGAAGATGGTTTATTAGAGTATCCACAATATACTCAACCTGCTTCCTTTGAAGGACAAGATGTACCAGAAGTACTTCTTTCTGGGCATCATGCGAATATAAAAGAGTATCGTCATATCCAAGCTCTACTTCGCACAAAAGAAAAAAGACCAGATTTATTTGAAAAATATCCTCTATCTGAAGAAGAAAAAAAACAACTTGATTCATATCTAAAAAACAATGAATCAGAATCATAAATCAATGATATAGTTTATCTATGAAGTATGCATTAAAATTAGAAGTTCGTATTAAACAAAAATCGAATTATCCAAAAACATTACCATTTGATATCATCACCAACAAAATACTAAAGTATGGGGTTTTTGAAAATGGTCATTTTTTGATTGATCAAAAGGGCAAAGAAGGTTTTATCTGTTTTCATTCGAGTCACATTGGTAGAGGTATTAATGTTCATTGGAATGAAGAGGAAAAAGATGAAATCCAACTTGTATTATTACTTCCTTCTACGGATGAAGAAATCCATGATTTTATTGAAATTGGATTACGAATCGCGAAATATTGGACATGTAGTATTACATTAAATAATACTTTAGTGACCTCACAAGAGTTATCTAATATGGAAGAAGATATTGAAATGATGAACTCTAAAATTCTTCAAGATGTCGTAAAGAGTTTAATGAGGGATAATAAAGCAATTATTGATTTACCTTGTGCAGTGAATACATTATCGATTAGTAAACAAGAAGTATTACCAATGAAAGATGTTTCCAATACCAATCTATATCGTGATTGGTTACATGATAAACAAATCAACTTATCTTTTATTGTTGCAGAAGAAGTATTAGAAAGAGATGGCAAACGATTTGGTTTATTAACGATTCCTCTTCAAGTTCGTTTTTTAATTGTCAAAAAACCATCTCTAAAATATGAAAATCAAGTGGAAGAATGGATTGTGCAATTCTATGATGTCGTACAAAAAGAAGTCTTTGGGTACTTAACCTATGAAGACTTTATGCGACAAATAGATGATTTTCAATATGAAGATTATGATGCGAGGTATTGGTTAATGAAACCAATTAATGCGGATACCGCTAAGTATTTAGTCGCATCTACTCAAAATGACTAAAGGCACAAAAGAATTATATACAAACCATCTCTTTTTGAGACCTTTTACGATAAAAGATAGTGAGTCTTCTTATCACAATTGGTTAAATCAAGAAGAGGTTTTTATATTCATGGATATGGAACCAATAAAAACAATAGAGGAATGTGAACTGTATGTTTCTTCAAAGCTTTCTTATTATCATAGTGAATTTTTCTATGATTGGTGCATTGAAGAAAAAGCATCGCATAACTGTATTGGTGAAATTAATGCAGTACGCACAAAAGATAAAAAAGGGATTAGTATCGGCTATTGTTTAGGTAAAGAGTATTGGAAAAAAGGATATATGAAAGAGAGCTTAGAAGTGATAATTCATTACTTTTTTGATGAATTGAACTATGAATATATCGAAGCAGATTGCGTCGAAAATAATAACGCTTCTATCCATTTATTAAACCATTTCGGTTTTAAACGAATCTTTGAAACAACCTATCAACTTCATCAGTCTGATATATAATAAATCTATGGAAATTCGTATTTTAGAATTATTAGATGGAGCCAAAAAAGCGGAAGGATGTACAGTCATTATTGATGTCTTTCGTGCATTTTCTTTAGAAGCATATTTTTTCCATCAAGGTGTAGAAACCATCTATCCTGTTTCTTCATTAGAATCTGCTTATATGATGCATCATCAAATAAGAGATTCTCTTCTTGTGGGAGAAAGAGATGGAAAGAAGATTGAAGATTTTGATTATGGGAATTCACCAAGCACAATCATTGGACAAGATTTTACTGGAAAAACCATTATTCATACAACAAGTGCAGGAACCCAAGGTTTAGCAAACGCTACGAACGCGACAAAGTTACTTGTGGCTAGCTTAGTTAATTCGAGGGCAACAGCTCAATATATTAAAGAAATGAACCCAGAAGTAGTATCTCTTGTGTGTATGGGGTGGTCTGGTGTTCGTCATACAGAAGAAGATGAATTATGTGCGTTATATATAAAGAGTTTATTAGAAGGAACCTCTTTAGAAGATATTAAAGATCGAGCGCTTCAATTACGTTACCAAGAAGGAAAGAAATTCTTTGATCCCAATAATACAATCTTTCCAGAAGATGATTTTTGGTTATGTATTGATGTCGATGCCTTTCCATTTGCGATGGTTGTGAGTAAGCAAGATGAACACTTAGTTGTGCATAAGGTGAATGTATGAGTAAAAAGTATTTTTTCTTTGATATTGATGGAACTTTAACGGATATCGCAACTGGTAAGATTGTCCCAAGTGCAAAAGAAGCGTTAGATAAACTGCAAGAGAATGGACACTTTGTGGCGATTGCGACAGGACGAGCACATTATAAAGCTGTCCATTTCACAGACGCAATCGGAATCAATGATTTAGTTTGTAGTGGAGGAGGTGGAATCGTTGTGGATGGAAAACTGATCTACAATGAACCTCTTAATCACAAACAAATCACTTCCATTCTGCGTCATGCGGATGAAGAAGGGGTTGGCTATTTATTGATGCTAGATGATAGTGAAAGAGTCTATATGAAAGATTATCGTTTTCTAGAACAAGTGGGCCTTCGAAAAGAATTAACGACGTATATCTATGAACCAACATTGGATATCAATCAGATAGATATCTTAAAAGTATATCTTGCAATTCCTAAAGGGGATGATGATAAATATCCTTGGATGAAAGAAATGCCCTATCTTCGTTTTGTTGGAAACTATGTGATGTATCAATATGATGCGAAAAAAGATGGGATTTTAAGAATGATTGATACAATTCATGGTAAGATGGAGGATGTCGTAGTATTTGGGGATGATGTGAATGATATAGTGATGTTTGATCCTCGTTGGTTTTCTATTGCGATGGGGAATGCGAGTGAAGAATTAAAAAAACATGCGAATTATATTACCGATACCAATATTAATGATGGCATATGGAAAGCATGTAAGGAGTTTAAGTGGATTTAAAGAAGCGTTTTGAAGACATTGTTGTTTATAATGAGATTCTTTTTGTTGAACTTGTTCAACAAAAAGAAGTCTGGAATTTTTTAGCATCTTTAGATAAACATATCGAAGTGATGAAAGAGTATGATCAAAATAGTCCATATCATTGTTATGACTTATTAATGCATACAGCACATGTGGTTGATGGAATTCAGTCAGAAGGCTTATCGAAAGAAGACTTTCATGACTTGCGTATTGCGGCTTTCTTTCATGATATTGGAAAACCTTCTGTTCGTGCGGATAAGATTATTAATGGAGTTAAATATAATTCTTTCCATGGTCACCCCATTGTTTCTGAACAAATTGCTCAAGGAATTTTAAAAAGACTAGGTTATAAAGGGGAAGAGTATCGACGGATTCGTTTCTTTATCATTGCGCATGATTTATTTATCGATTTTAAGCCGAAAGAATATTATGAGAATCCCAATAAGCATCGTCATGCGATTCTTCCAAAAAATATTAATCGTGTCATTGAACGCACAAAAGGGAATTATCCAGATTTACATATTACCCTAGATGATTTTGAAGCGCTAACACCACTTTGTGTATCGGATGCGGCGGCTCATGAGAAAGTCGTATACAATCCAGATGGCAGTATTAAGATTACGGCCCAAGAG
>JAFWFT010000059.1 GCA_017515505.1 Solobacterium sp. | reverse complement strand
GCGCAAAGCCAAAAATTATCAAGAAGTATGACACACACGATAGTGTGTGCACAAAAAAGAAGGGAGAAAGATATGCCAACAATTAACCAGCTGGTTCGTAAAGGCCGTAGTGATACGGTTACAAAATCAAAATCACCAGCCTTGAACAGAGGATTCAACAGTTTGAAGAACCGTTCAACAAAGTTGTCTAGTCCACAAAAGCGTGGTGTATGTACTCGTGTTGGTACAATGACACCTAAGAAGCCTAACTCTGCATTACGTAAATATGCCCGTGTTCGTTTATCTAACGGTATGGAAGTAACTGCGTATATTCCAGGTGTTGGACACAACTTACAAGAGCACTCCGTTGTTATGATTCGTGGCGGACGTGTTAAGGACTTACCTGGTGTTCGTTATCACATTATTCGTGGAACACTAGACTGTGCAGGTGTAGATGCACGTAATCAAGGCCGTTCTTTATATGGAACAAAGAAGCCTAAGAAATAATAGAAGGGAGAAAGTAGAACATGCCAAGAAAAGGTTATATAGCAAAACGCGATGTACTGCCAGATCCAATCTATAATTCTAAGCTTGTTACAAAGCTTATTAATAAGATTATGCTTGATGGTAAGCGTGGTACTGCGCAAACAATTCTATACAATGCATTCGCAATTGTAGAAGAAAAAGCAGGCGAAAATCCAATGGAAGTATTTGAAAAAGCATTGGGTAATGTCATGCCTATGTTAGAACTAAAAGTTAGACGTGTTGGTGGTGCAAACTACCAAGTTCCAGTTGAAGTTAGTGAAGATCGGAAATTAACTTTAGGATTAAGATGGATTGTAAACTATGCACGTTTACGTCATGAAAATACAATGGAACAACGTTTAGCAGGCGAAATTCTAGATGCAGCGAATGGAACAGGTGCATCTGTGAAGAAGAAAGACGATACACACAAGATGGCAGAAGCAAACAAAGCATTTGCACACTATCGTTGGTAATTTAAGAAGAGAGGAAAGGAAAGAGTTATGCCGAGAGAGTTTAACTTAAACCATATTCGTAATATTGGGATTATGGCTCACATTGATGCGGGTAAAACAACAACAACTGAGCGTATCCTATATTACACAGGTAAGATATACAAGATCGGTGAAACGCATGATGGAGCAAGCCAGATGGACTGGATGGCCCAAGAACAAGAACGTGGTATTACTATCACTTCTGCGGCTACAACCTGTCAATGGAAGGATTGCCAAATCAATATTATCGATACTCCTGGTCACGTTGACTTCACGGCTGAAGTAGAACGTTCCTTACGTGTATTAGATGGTGCGGTCACTGTACTTGACTCAAAAGCAGGTGTTGAACCTCAAACAGAAACCGTTTGGAGACAAGCAACTGATTATCGAGTACCTCGTATTGTCTTCTCTAATAAGATGGATGCGACAGGTGCAGACTTCTTTATGTCTGTGAATTCAATTGGGGATCGTCTAGGTGCGAAAGCGGCAGCGATTCAAATGCCAATTGGTGCTGAACAAAGTTTCCGTGGAATCATTGACTTAGTAACAATGAAACAAGAAATGTACATGAATGATTTAGGTACAGATATTCAAATTACGGATATTGATGATCAATTCATCGATCAAGCAAAGAAATGCGTCAAACAATGTTAGAAGCAATTGCGGATTATGATGATGAAGTCATGATGAAGGTTTTAGAAGGTGAAGAACCTACAGAAGAAGAAATTAAACGTGCTATTCGTGCCGGTGTGTTAACTTCTGAATTCTTCCCAGTCTTATGTGGATCTGCATATAAGAATAAGGGTGTACAACTCTTGCTTGATGCGGTTGTGGATTACTTACCTTCACCAGTTGATGTTCCTGCGATTAAGGGTCACCTTGAAGATGGAACAGAAGAAGATCGTATTCCAGCAGATGATCAACCATTTAGTGCGCTAGCATTCAAAGTTGCGACAGACCCATTCGTTGGTCGATTAACATACTTCCGTGTATATTCTGGTGTTACAACCGCAGGTAGTTATGTGTTAAACGCAACAAAAGACAAGAGAGAACGTTTAGGACGTATTGTGCGGATGCATGCGAATCACCGTACAGATATTACAGAAGTATACGCAGGCGATATTGCGGGTGCAGTTGGTCTAAAGAATACTTCTACTGGAGATACACTCTGCGATGAAAACCATCCAATTATTCTTGAATCGATGGTATTCCCAGAACCAGTTATCCAAATGTCTGTTGAACCTAAAACAAAAGCTGATGGGGAGAAGATGGATGCAGCTTTAGCAAAACTTGCAGAAGAAGATCCAACCTTCCGTACCTATACAGATGAAGAAACAGGGCAAACGATTATTGCGGGTGTCGGAGAATTACAACTCGATATCATCATGGATCGTATGAAGAGAGAATTCAAAGTTGAAGCAACTGCTGGAGCTCCACAAGTTGCGTATCGTGAAACGATTCGTCAAAGTGCGGAATGCGAAGGTAAGTTCGTAAGACAAACAGGTGGGCATGGTCAATATGGTCACGTATGGATTCGCTTTGAACCAAATGAAGGTAAAGGCTTTGAATTCGAAGATGCTACAGTAGGTGGTAGCGTTCCAAAAGAGTATATTAAACCTACTCAACAAGGGGTTGAAGATGCTCTAGGAAACGGCTTAATTGCAGGTTATCCTGTAGTGGATATTAAAGCGACATTATTCGATGGTAGTTACCATGATGTCGACTCTAGTGAACAAGCATATAAGATTGCGGCTGGTTTAGCACTTAAAGAAGCAGCTAAAAAATGTAATCCAGTTATCTTAGAACCTGTTATGAGAGTTGATGTAACAGCACCTAGTGAGTACCTAGGAGCGGTTATGGGAGACATCGTTAAGAGACGTGGGCAAATCCGTCAACAAGAAGAACAAGGAAACGCAATTAAGATTGAAAGCTATGTACCACTATCTGAAATGTTCGGATATGTTACAGACTTAAGAAGTTTCACACAAGGTCGTGGAACGTATGTTATGCAAACAGACCACTATGAAGAAGTTCCAAAGAACATCTCAAAAGAAATTATTGAGAAAAATGGAACAAAAGCTGAGTAGGTTATTATTGCAAACAGTGAACGATTATCATAAAATGATATCGGACTAACTTAAAATATTTTAGGAGGAAAAAAGTTATATGGCAAAGAAACAATTTGACCGGTCTTTGGAACATGTTAACATCGGTACTATTGGTCACGTCGACCATGGTAAAACGACATTAACAGCAGCAATCACAAAGTACCTTTCTGAACACCCAGAAGATGGTAAAGCAGTATTCGAAGCTTACGACAAAATCGATGGTGCTCCAGAAGAAAAAGAACGTGGTATTACAATTAATACTGCACACGTTGAGTATCAAACTCAAAAGAGACACTACGCACACGTAGACTGTCCAGGGCACGCTGACTATGTTAAAAACATGATCACTGGTGCTGCGCAAATGGATGGCGCAATCCTAGTTGTTGCAGCAACAGATGGACCAATGCCTCAAACACGTGAACACATTCTATTATCTCGTCAAGTAGGCGTACCTAAAATGGTTGTATTCTTAAACAAATGCGACATGGTAGATGACCCTGAACTTATTGACTTAGTTGAAATGGAAGTTCGTGATCTATTATCTGAATATGGATTTGATGGTGACAACACACCTATCATCCGTGGTTCTGCATTAAAAGCTCTTGAAGGCGATCCACAATGGACTCCACAAATTAAAGAACTATTAGACGCAGTAGATGAATGGATTCCAACTCCAGAACATGAATTCGACAAACCATTCTTAATGGCAGTTGAAGACGTATTCACAATTACAGGTCGTGGTACAGTTGCTACTGGACGTGTAGAACGTGGTAAATTAAACCTCAACGATGAAGTTGAAATTATCGGTTTAAGAGAAACACGTAAGACAGTCGTTACCGGAATTGAAATGTTCCGTAAATTACTTGAATTTGCTCAAGCAGGTGACAACATTGGTGCATTACTCCGTGGTGTTAACCGTGATGAAGTAGAACGTGGTCAAGTCCTTGCTAAACCAGGTTCTGTTACACCTCATAGCAAATTCAAAGCTCAAGTTTACGTATTAACAAAAGAAGAAGGTGGACGTCATACACCATTCGTATCTAACTATCGTCCACAATTCTATTTCCGTACAACAGATGTTACTGGAATTATCAATCTTCCAGTTGGAACAGATATGTGTATGCCTGGTGACAACGTTGAAATGGAAGTTGAACTATTAACTCCAATCGCTGTTGAACAAGGAACAAAGTTCTCTATCCGTGAAGGTGGTAGAACTGTAGGTTCTGGAAACATTACAGAAATCATAGAGTAATTCAACGTAAATAATGAAATGAAAGACCTCTTGGTTTGAAAACTAAGAGGTTTTTTTGTAGGGAATATTCCTTTTTTATCTAAAGAAATAGGTGAAGGAGCTAACTATATAAAAATCAAGTACTTTATATGAAATAGTTTGAAAATGTAATTTGTTTGGTTTATTAGCTTCGCATTATTATATTTGGTTTATTTGTTCTTTGAAATTGTGAATATTGGATTATTGTAGGCATTATG
>JAFWFT010000058.1 GCA_017515505.1 Solobacterium sp. | reverse complement strand
TTGGTTGTCAAACGAGTATCCAACAACCAACGGAGTCTTTTGATACACCTACTTCTTTCAACACAAGTATTGAATTTGAATTAGGTGAAACATTAGATTCTTTTATCAATGATGGAGCGCAATTACCATCTAAAACAAAAGATAATCAAGATATTATATGGAGTGTTTCAGAAGGTAACGCAACCATTGAAGATAATATCATTCATAAGAGTTCAAACGCTTTAGAATATGAACCTATAAAACTAGAAGCTACGATAGATAAACAAACCTATCGCTATTCTAGATTATTATTACTGGATCCATATGTCGCTTATTTAATTAGTTATTTTAGTTCCGCAGATGATGGTTCAGAAGTCATGAAACTTGCGTATACCTATAATGGTTTATATTGGTTTAAACTCAATCAAGATGAAACGATTCTCGCTCCAACAATTGGTACAAAACGAATGCGTGATCCTTCAACTGTACGTAAGAAAGATGGTTCTTTTAGCGTACTCGCAACACAAGGATATGATACAGATTCTATTTATGTCTTTGATACAAAAGACTTTATAACCTATGAGAATGAACGTTTATTAAAAGTAAACACAAGTAGTTCCAATCAAAAGATGTCAGAAAAACAAGCATGGTCACCAGAAGCTTTCTATGATCGGACGATTGATCAATATGTCATTTATTGGTCAAGTGTTGAAGATAAGGGTATGTATTATAATATTTCCAGTGATTTAAATACCTTTACCCCTCCAAGAAAACTACTTGATACCGGATATCCAATAATTGATGGTACCATCACAAAAGTTGGAAATGAATACTCTATTATCTTCAAAGATGAAAGAGAACCAATGGAAGAGTATTCACAGTTAAGAAAAGGATATTCCAAAGAACACTGGTATGCCTTCCAAGATTTTAGCGAGCCCATTACAGGGCATCAAAGTGAAGGTCCCATGGTCATGAAAGCATTTGATTTTGATGGATATTATCTCTTCTATGATGACTATACCCGTTATCAATTCCAAGCATTTGAAACAGATGATTTATTTAACGGAAAACTAAAACCAATTGAACAGAAAGATATGTTGATTCCATTAGATTCCCCTGCCCATAGTTATGCGATTGCGATTACGTGGAAGGAATTAGAACGACTCTTGCAGGAATTTGGTGAGTAAAACATAAGAAAACCACTTGTTGTATTTCCAACAAGTGGTTTTTCAACTATTTTAGAGTCGCATACATGACCGCTTTGATGGTATGCATTCTATTCTCTGCTTCTTGGAATTGTCTACCCTTTGAACTCAAGAATACATCATCGGAAACTTCCATGGATTCAAGTCCAAACTTTTGATAAATCTCCTCTCCAACCGTAGTATTTCGATCATGGAAAGCTGGTAAACAGTGCATAAAGATGGCATCTTTATTTGCAAGCTTCATAAGTTTTTGATTAACTTGGTATGGTTTGAGTAACTTAATTCTCTTCGCCCATAAATCTTCCGGTTCTCCCATCGATACCCAAATATCGGTATAGAGTACGTCACAATTTTTCGCACCGACTTTTGGATCATCTGTAAATTCTAATTTCGCACCTGTTTCTTTTGCGATTGCTTCACACTTTTTAACAAGTTCTTTCTTTGGCATAAGTTCCTTTGGACCACAAGCACAGAAATGCATTCCTAGTTTCGCACAAACAACCATTAAAGAATTTGCGACATTGTTTCTCGCATCCCCAAAGAATGTTAGCTTTCTTCCACGTATCTCTTGAAATTCTTCTTTGACCGTCAAGATATCCGCAAGCATTTGGGTTGGATGAAAATCATCTGTTAACCCATTCCAAACAGGAACACCTGAATACTTTGCTAAATCTTCAACAACACTTTGTTTAAATCCACGATATTCAATGCCATCATACATTCTGCCTAATACTTTCGCTGTATCTTCTAAGGATTCTTTCTTCCCCATTTGGCTGGAGGCTGAATCTAAGAATGTGACGCCCATTCCCAAATCTCTAGCTCCTACTTCAAAAGCACATCTAGTACGTGTTGATGTCTTTTCAAACAAGAGTACGATTTGCTTCCCTTTTAAGTAATCATGTGGAACTCCTGCGTTCTTTAATCGTTTGAATTCAGCAGATAAATCTAATAGATAATTGATTTCTTCTGGCGTGAAATCTAGTAGTGTTAGAAAACTTCTTCCTCGAATGTTTAAACCCATATCTAATCCTCTCTTACTAGTGGCATTGACATACAACGTGGGCCACCTCTACCACGTGATAATTCCGCACTTGGCATTTCTAATACTTCTAAACCGCTCTTGCGTAATAATTCATTCGTAATCACATTACGACTATAAACAATAATCTTTCCTGGTGAAATACATAATGTATTGGACCCATCATTCCATTGTTCTCGCGCACTCGCAATTAAGTCATCTCCACCACATTGAATTAACTGAATGTTTTTAATACCAGTATATTTTTCTAGGATATCTTCTAACTTTCCATCGACTCGTTTAATAGACACTTCTTCTTTTTCATCAAGTTGTAATTCAAATATTGTAAGACCATCTAGAATGGCAGGATGAACCGTATATTTATCATAATCCACTTGTGTAAAGACCGTATCCAGATGCATAAAAGCCCGTGTCGCAGGAATCATAAACGCAAGCACTGTATGAATGGAACTCTCTTCATCTAAAAAGATATTATGTACAACTTTTTCGATCGCATCTGGAGTTGTTCTTTCTGAAATACCAATCGCAAGAGTATTCTCATTTAAGACTAAGACATCTCCTCCTTCAATCGAAGCATGGTTTTTGCGATCATAGTAACGATTTACTTTTCCTTTGAAGAAAGGATGATATTCAAAAATATAATCCGCATAGATGGTCTCTCTTCGACGAATCTTATAGCGCATCTTACTGATGATTGCTCCATTAATAACGGACGCAAATGGATCTCTTGTGAAATATAAATTTGGCATTGGATCTACGATTAAATCATCATTTGGTGCAATCATATCTTGAAGAGAATAGCCTCGTACTTCACTTGGCATTTCACGCAGTGTTATTCCTTCCATTGTTTTCAAAACTAAATCTTTTCCAGAATAGTTTTCAATGAGATAGGAATAGAGAAAATCTTGCCACTTCTTTGTCGCGATATCCCCTTCTAATAACCATTGATAAAGGAAAGGTTTCACTAAATCTGGTCTTTCTTCAAAGACTTCACTCATGAGATCTTCAAGATAAACAATCTCGACTCCTTCTTTTTGAAGTATCTTTACAAATGCATCATGCTCTTTTATAGCTTCATCAAGAAAAGGAATATCATCAAATAATAATTCTGGTAAGCGAGATGGAATTAAGTTTAATAGCTCTTTTCCTGGACGATGAAGAAGCACTTTCTTAAGTGGTGCAATTTCACTTTTTACATTGATTGGTTTCATAATCCTTCCTTACATCTTATCTGGTGCACTAACCCCTACAAGATATAGTGCGTTCTTTAGTGTAATCATTATCGCTTTCGTTAAAGCCATGCGCTGTTCGGTTAGTTCT
The DNA here is from genome assembly GCA_017515505.1 of Solobacterium sp. GTDB lineage: Bacteria > Bacillota_I > Bacilli_A > Erysipelotrichales > Erysipelotrichaceae > Bulleidia. The sequence goes on along the minus strand of JAFWFT010000058.1, from coordinate 3,091 downwards.
AGATTATCCTTATTATTGACATGACAACTGTTGTAGTAACTATGGTACAGTTTGACAAGATTCATAATATATTCTGTCATCTTATTTGGTTTTCTGTTCTTTGCACAATCTGCGACTGTCTTCGTGAATTCTTCTAAGAGTTTTAAAATTTGAAGTTCTTTTGGATCCGTTAAAAGGTCATATTGTTCCTTTTGAACAAATGGAGGTAATTCTGGATTTTCTAAGATAGAATGCATACGAGAATGTGCATATTGCGCATAGTAAACAGGATTATTATTATCTTTTGTACGAGCTAGATCCATATCAAAATCCATATGGCTACCAACATCTTTTGAAACAAAGAACCATCTTGCTGCATCGACTCCAACATCTTCACATAGTTCACGAATCGTAATCGCATTTCCAGTTCGCTTGGACATCTTCACTTCTTCTCCATTTTCAACCATACGTACCATCTGGATTAAATCAACTGTCAATGTATCTTCTGGATATCCAAGAGCCTTTAAAGCCGCTTTCATACGGGTCACATAAGAATGGTGATCTGCCCCCAATAAATCAATTAAGGTTGGATACCCTCTTTCAATCTTATACACATGGTTTGCAATATCAGGGGTTAGATAAGAAAGCGTTCCATCACTCTTTCGTAAGACACGATCTTTATCATCCCCGTATTCTGTACTCTTAAACCATAAAGCTCCATCTTTTTCATATAGAAGATCACGTTCTTCCATTTCTTTTAGACAAGCTTTAATGCGTGCTTGATCATTCTCGTAGAACATGGTTTCATGAATCCAAGATTCTATTACAACTCCATAGAGTTTTAAATCCTTATCAATCTTTTCTAATTCTTTTGTTTTTCCAACATTCATGAAGTATTCTAAACGTTCTGTAGAATCAGCGTTTAGCCATTTATCCCCATCTTGTTTCGCAATCTCATAAGCAATATTCTTTACATCTTCAGCATGATAGCCATCTTCTGGTAGTGGATACTTTTGATTGAAATATTCAAAATAACGAGAAATCAAAGACTCTCCTAACATCACAATTTGATTTCCGGCATCATTGATATAGTATTCTCTTAAAACATCATAGCCACTAAATTCTAGTAAACGACAAATACTATCACCCCATGCCGCATTACGCGCATGCCCACAGTGTAAATCGCCTGTTGGATTCGCAGATATCCATTCTACTAATACTTTCTTATGATTACCATAGGCATTTTTTCCATAGTCTTCTTTTCCCTCTAAAATTGTATTGATGATAGAAGTAAGAGAAAATTCATTTAACTTAAAGTTAATAAAACCGGGTTTCGCTACACTGATTTCTTTTGCCACATTTAAAGAAGAACGTAATGATTGAGCTAATGTTTCAGCGATTTCAACAGGATTCTTATGAAGTGTTTTCGCAAGTTTCATCGCTGCACTTGTTGCATAATCTCCTAAGTTTTTATCTTTTGGTGTTTCCACAACTGCGATACTATCATCCACATCTAAATCAAAACTATTTTTAATACTGTCTTTTAATGCGCGTGTAATTATTTTATCAATTCTTTCCATATACAATCCTCTACTGCTTCTTTCTCTTTTTTATTTTCTTTTGAACAGAATATCCAAACTTTCCTAATACTTTATCTAATGTATAGTATTGCCCATGTGAATAGGCGATTAAATCTGCCTTTCGTAAGTTTAATCGATTATTCTTATCCAAATAGGTATCATCAATATTTGTACCAACGACTTCGCCGATAAACATATCATGACTGCCTAATTCAATTACATGTTTTACTTTACATTCTAGACACACTGGACTCTCTTCAATACTAGGCGCTTTCACATTTTGAGAAGAAATCTTTGTGAGTTTTAATTCTCCTTCCAAAGAAAACTTATCTATATCTCTGCCTGATTTAACACCTACATAATCCGTAACTTTTGCTAGTTTTCGATTGGTTAGACATACGACGAATTCATTAGAATCCATTATTAGTTTATGCGAATATCTTTCCTTTCGAATGGAGATTGAAACCATCACTGGATCTGAACAAACCGTTCCCGCCCAAGCAGCAGTCATAACATTGGCTTTTCCTTCTTTATCAATAGACGTCACTAAAACAACTGGTAATGGATTTAATAAATTACTTGGTTTCCAATACTGTCTACTCATATCCATTATTATACATGATTACAGATATCTTTTATATCACAGACGATGTCTTTCGCCCCATTTTGAATGGTATTATCTTGAATTATATCGAGGGATAATTGGGACAATCTGTCTCGATACTCTGCATCTTCATAAATCCTTTTCATAGCTTCTGCATACGCATCTACATTTTCATTTTCAACAATGAAAACACTTTGATTTTTTTCATGAAAATGCATCCCCGCAACACATTGATCACTTGTGATAACTGGCAAACCAAATGACATTGCCTCATTGATGACGAGTCCCCAAATGTCATACCGTGTGGGAAGGATAAACGCATCGGAAGCAGCGTAGTATTTCGCTAAATCATCTTTAGACAATGTTTCTATAAAATGAATGTTTGGAATCTGATATTGATTAATCAGCGCATTGACATTTTCTTCTGCTTCACCACCTACAATATAGCAACACATTTCATTTTCATGTGTACTCTTATGGAAAGCCTTTACTAAGATATCAAATCCTTTTCTTGGGATTGGTCGACCTACACTAATCCACATAAAGGAATCATCTAATCCTAATTCCTTTCGTAATTCAACTTTTCTTTCTGATAGTTTCCTATTATTTTCAATATCTTCTTTTGTGAAAGAAGATAATTCATAATGGAGGATTTTATTTGGATCGACTCCATAGTGTTTGAAATAACGATCGGTTACATTGGAAGAGCTAAAAAAGTAATCATGTCGTTTCATAAAGAAAGAAATGATTTGATTCATAATAGGATTTCTTTTTTTCGCTAGTCCCCCATCTGCGATAAGAACCGTTTTCTTATGATTCTTATGAAATGCCCAAGTCGCATAAACACCTTCTTTAGTGGAATAGATGGAATCAATTAAGATGTCATGACTTTGTGCATATTGATTCAACACTTGTTTATAATCATCTT
>JAFWFT010000057.1 GCA_017515505.1 Solobacterium sp. | reverse complement strand
TTTTTCTGATCTCCATTATGTCGAAGGCTTCGCACAATACATTAAATAAATCGTGATAATTTATCTGAAAGTCGCGCCATTTTATAAATTGATCTTTAGTGTATTCAAAGCCAGGTACTTTCAACTTACTTTCCTCCAAATCCCGCAAAGAGTATAAACAGTTCCACTACTACTCCAATGAACCCAATGATTGCACTTTCCTTCTTGTAACTCATAGAACCAAACAATAGTGCCACTATAACAGCGATTATGATGGTTCTGACGGTGTCTTCTAAAAAGAATTCTCTAAATACCTGCCACATCATCAAATAGATCCAGTTAAACATCGGAGCCATCTGAGGAACAAAAATATTAGCCAATGTGGTCACAACGATATATGACAAAATCAAAATTAGAAACGACTTGAATAATCCTTCAAGTGTTCTCATCTATATCATTGCCTCCAGGCTTTCACATAGTGGCAAAAGTTGTTCGAGTTTATCCACAATTCGATGTTGTTCTTCAAATGGTGGCAAAGGAACATATAAATTGCACAGGCTATCTGCGTTTAATGTTTCTCCCTTAATTGCGTTTTTACTATTTCCATATTGAGTAAGATAAGGAAGAACTTTGAATAGGTACTTTTGTAATGTTCTGTCATCATCTTCAAACGGAAAAATCGAAATGATTGCTTCATTATGCAGAGCGTCGATATCAAGATATGATACTCTGCCTACTGTAAGTTTGAAACTCATGATCATTGTTCCTGCCGGGGAGATGTTTTCTTTGAACTTTTCTTTAAACCCTGCTTGGCTGATGAATTCTTTAGTTTTAGATACATGCCCATCAGCGACCATGTCGGCGATAGAAACCCAAGGTACATCGTTTTCTTTGCCCCACCAAGTTGGTTCTGCTCTTGGTGGTGTTTTCCCAGGTCTTAAATTCGCAATTATACCTAACTTTGTCCATGCCCAATTTTCAGGAATATCAAACGGATATTCGTCCTCGACCATATCGGTCGTTTTATCTTTCTTCAGCTTCTTTTCTTTAATCAGGGAAGCTTTTAATGATACTACGTTGTTGAGATAATCGTACACATTCCCATCATCTTCCAACTGTTTTGTTAACTTACCTTGCATCGCTGCCTGCAGTATAGCATCCTTCATGTTCTTAGGAAATGAAGAATTGAGTTCAGACAGTTTATCGGTTAAGGACCTAACATTCTTCAACTCAACGGATGTGTCTCCAGACAGGAAAGCATACATATTGTCTGTGGCTGTTTTCAGTTCAGCCTCCAATGTTTCTCGCTTCTCAATGAACGCTTTGATTGTGTCTTCCGGAGATAGAATAACCTTTTCTTCAACCGGATATCCGCAGAAGTCGATATTGTAGCCGTTTGCTTCGATATCGGCAATTGTGTATTTTTTAGATTTCCAAGTGTCAGAAATATCCTCATGAGTTTTTTCATCAAGAATCTCGACACGGTTATCCCACCATTCATCTACAGGTGCAAAATGTTCTCTCACCATTGGTTTAGTTTTGCTGAAATGTTTATACCCTTTTGGCATATCTAAACGATAGAACCAAGTTTCTTTAGTTGGTCCAGTTTTATCAAAGAATAACAAGTTTGTTGCTATAGAAGTATATGGTGCGAAACATGATTGAGGAAGTCTAATGATTGTATGAAGATTACATTCTTTCATCAAATACTTCTTAATTTCTGTCTTTGCATTATCATTTCCAAATAAGAATCCATCTGGAACAACCACAATTGCACGTCCATTCTTTTTAAGACGTCTAACGGTTAATGCAACAAATAAATCTGAAGTTTCTGATGATCTCATATCAGCTGGGAAAGCTAATTTATCACTATCAGATGCTACACCACCATAAGGAGGATTAAGACACGCTAATAATATATGAATTCTACTTCTTCTTCAAAAGCTTTTTTTACATATTTTTTTAGTTTTTTTGGCAAAGATACTTTTTTAAGTGAGGAACATTCATGAAATGCCCAACCGTCTATTTTTTTAACAGATTCTGGTATTGCAACGGATTCTAATGGTGAACACCGTATGAAAGCAGAGGAGCCAATTTCCTTTACTGAATTAGACAGTTCAATAGATTCTAATGAAGAACAATTTTCAAAAGCGTTGTAGTCAATGATCTCTACATGATTGCCAATGATCACTTTCTTTATTGAACTGTTGTTCTTGAAGGAATAACCTCCAATAGTTTTGACATTGTCCGGTATTTCAACACATTCTTTATTTCCATAATAATTAACGAGTGTATCATTAACTATTAAAAATCCGTCTTCATTCGCCATTAACTTACACCCTGAGAATGCGTCGTCTGCGATTTCGATTTGAGAATCCGGCATATTCACTTTTCTTAGTTTTGTGCATCCGTTAAATGCATATGATTCTATCTCTTTTACTGAATCTGGAATTGTAACTTCTTCAACGTTTTTATTCTCCTCAAAAGAACGATAGCCTATTACTTCTATGCCATCTGGGATGATTACATTTTTATCCTTGCCCCAATATCCAAGCAAGCAACCATCTTCAACATTAAAGTCGCCCTTTATTCTTTCGCCGTCTTCGCTTTCGCCATCATAGTAATCATCGTAATCAGATTCAACTTTAATATAGAGCTCTTTCGGACACTCGTCTTTTACTTCATTTCCATCGATATCATAGTGTTCATAAAATCCTCCACATTCATCATATTCATCTGGATCATAATCATCTGTATCGGCAGAATTGCACATGAATTCAACACCGAACAGAAGAGGCTTCTGTCTTTGCAGAATACCCCAGTTATTCTGTCCAAATTCAAATGCTTCTTT
>JAFWFT010000056.1 GCA_017515505.1 Solobacterium sp. | reverse complement strand
GCGGTTCGAAACCGTCCCTCTCCACCACTTGTGCAACACCATTTACGAGTTTAGTAAATGTTGTTATAGGAAGGAATACTTCCATTCGCTGACCCGGTAGCTCAGGCGGTAGAGCAACTGACTTTTAATCAGTGGGTCAGGAGTTCGATTCTCCTCCGGGTCACCACTTGTATTCGCGCGTGTAGTTCAATGGTAGAACGGCAGCCTTCCAAGCTGCATACGTCAGTTCGATTCTGATCACGCGCTCCATATTACATATATTTCGGGTTAGCACCATCTGGTGGTGACCCAGAAAATAGTGCCACCAAATAGTGGGGAACTTTTACACCATCTGGTGGGGACTAAACCGAATGAAACCGGATAGAAATATCCGGTTTTATAGTGCTTGTTTAATAGAGAATCCTTCTTTATTGATGGCGTACATAATTCGTTTGCGTCTTCTTTCGTGATTGCGAATACCTCTAGTGTTATATAGAAGTAGTTTTACTTGTGAATTAAGACTTTCAGCTACGCCATTATTAATTCGCTTTCCTCTATATAGAGTAAATGAATTAATGATTTCTTCTTTCCAGTTAGTGATAGCAGTGATGAAATCTGAGTATTCAGGAATATTAGCAGAAACAAATGATTCAATAATTTCATCTAGTTTAACTGGGGCCTCTTCTAAAGAACATAAACGATTAAAATCTATATATAGTTCTTTTAGCGCATATCCAATTTTAAGATCGGGATGAATATCTAGAAGAAGTTCTCGTAATTGATAGCGATTAAGATATTGATTAAATACTTTATTAAATTTGCGTTTCTCGTTTATATCGAAAGAATCATATGGTTTAAAGAGTAGATAACGCCAGATTTTTAGTAGATAATATTCTTTAGAACCGGATTCAAAAGACTTAAGCAGTCTAATTCGGATTCTGGATAGGCCATCATTTAGTGTTTTGATTACGTGGAAGGAATCGGCACAAATGATGGCTTTTTTAAAATAGATTTTACATATTTGTTTATAAGGCAGATACATATCGATACAAATGTATTTCACATTATCTAATTCTTTTGAACCCATTAGTGGTTGAAAGTAATAATGAAGGTAGTCTTTCTTTCTGTCAGGTAATACATCAATAATCTTATGATTATAGAAATCATAGAATAAGCAGGAATACTTCGCTTTAAAGTCAGAGTTCTTCGTATAAACTTCATCAATACAGATTACTTCTGGGAAAGTATACCTAGATATGTGACAGTGTTTGTCGAATATACGTGTTACCGTCGTTTCTGAAGTGTTCGTTAATTTAGCCACCTGTTTAATTGTCATCTTAGGATCTTGAAGCAGTCTCATGATTTCAAATATGATATTATAGGATACTGAATAATTCTGTGGAGCGATATATTTATCGTCGCTATAACTATGTGAACAATTCAAACAGGTATATCTTCTGAGCTTAAGATATACGGAATAATTCTCATATATCCTTTTTGTAGTTTTAATTGTTCTATTGTAAAAACCTTTTGACTTTCTTCTGGAACTACCGCAACAAGGACAAATCGAAGCATTAGGTAATAATTTTACATAAATAGAATGAGAACAAAATTGAACACTTTCTATTTCATTGGGTTTTAGATTCAATGAATCTAATAATAACTTTTCTTGAATATTCATAATAAAAACCTCCTGTAATAAGTTATTAATCTTATTATCTAGGAGGGTTATATTTATACTCCACCATTTCGTGGGGAGTTTTTAGTCCCCACTAGATGGTGTAGAAAGTCCCCATCCCCAGAAATCGGTGCTCTTCTTATATTTCCGCTATAGCGGTTTTTTTATATTCTTTTATAATGAATGTATTGGAGGCTAACTATGATAAACAATTTTATATATTATGCGCCAACCAAAGTCGTATTCGGAAAAGACACACAACTTAAAGTGGGAGAATTATTAAAAGAGAATCATGCAAAGAAAGTTTTGATTCACTATGGAAGTGAGAGAATTGTGAAAGATGGTTTATTCAAGCAAGTAACAGATTGTTTAGAAGCGATGAATATTTCCTATGTTTCATTAGGTGGCGTTGTTTCAAATCCTCGCCTTTCTCTTGTGCGAAAAGGAATAGAATTCGCAAAACAGGAACAGATTGATTTTATCCTAGCAATTGGCGGAGGAAGTGTCATTGATTCAGCAAAGGCAATTGCGTATGGGTATTATCTCGAAGAAGATATCTGGGATGTTTTCGATAAAAAAGTAACACCCACAAAGTGCTTACCGATAGGAGCGATTTTAACCATTGCAGCTGCAGGAAGTGAAATGAGTGGCAGTAGTGTCATCACTAATGATGAAACAAAAGATAAACGAGGATATCGAAATAACCTAGCTCGTTTGCGTTTTGTTATTATGAATCCTGCATTAACCATATCTGTTTCTGACTATACAACACAAGCTGGATGTGTTGACATTATGATGCATACGATGGAACGTTATTTTACAAATGGTTCTAAGATGGATTTGACAGATGAATTTGCAGAAGGTTTATTACGCACTGTAAAGCATCATGCATTGATTCTTCATGAAGATCCAGCCAACTATGAATCACGTGCAGAAGTTATGTGGGCAAGTTCTTTATCGCATAACGATTTAACTGGATGTGGTAATGATGGAGATGATTTCGCAAGTCATTCTCTTGAACACGAACTTAGCGCTTTATATGATGTCTCTCATGGAGCAGGACTCGCTGCGATTTGGGGATCTTGGGCAAGATATGTCTATAAAGATTGTTTACCACGCTTTGTTAAGTTTGCGAAAAACGTAATGTTATTAGAACGCAACAACAATGAATCAGATGAAGAATATGCTTTACGTGGAATTGAAGCGTTAGAAAACTTTTTCAGAAGCTTAAATATGCCTACCAGTATCAAAGAGTTAGGTGTGGAAGCTAGCGACGAAGATCTTCAATACATGGCTCATCACATTGCGGAAGTTACAGGGGGCCATCGCGGGAGCGCAAAAGTACTCTATGAAGAGGACTTCCTTAATATCTATCGTTTAGCAAATCATTAATTCTATTAAAAGCCCAATAAAGCAATAAAGTGCAGCGTAATCTGCACTTTTTCTTTTCATCCATATTCGATGCATGGATATCACCCAGAAGTTTTCCCATATTTAGCACTCTACCCTATCATAAATCTCTTTTTAATTGGATGTCTGATGACTGTCTTTAGCTTTTCAACAGAAACCTTGCGAGCGTCACTTAGATAAATTTCATGATGTAATCTTTGTTTTGAAATATCTAAGACAAACCCTTGTTCTTCCATATATTCATGCATCAAATCATTTGTTTTAGGTTCCTCATCATAAGAACCAATAGACAATTAAACTACTGGAATCCGATTCATTTTCGGTTTTAAAGTTAATACAACAATTTCAGGATTATTGTATAGTCGTGGAAGAATGTGATGATAGTGCCGCACCAATCCACGACTTATTAGTAAGTGATTATGATTTAGCGCATGTACGCCACTTGTGTATTTTGGAAGAATACCTTGTTGAGGTGCACCTAATCCAATATTCGTGAAAGGAATACACCACTGGCCTCCATGTGCGTGCCCAGAGATAATCCAATCACAATCAATCTTGCTATATAAGCTAGTCCAATGTGGTCGATGTGATAATAAAATACGACAATGATTTGTCTTGAAGATTTGATTCACTTCCTCAACCGTATAGTCCGTTTCTTCTTTTCGACATGGAATACCACTAATCTCAATGTCTGTATTATAAACTCTTAAAACAACACTATCTTTACTTAATACAGTAACTCCCATTTCCTTAAGATGATTGATTAGTTCGCGTATATCTTCTCTTCTTTCTTCATGGTTTCCGGTAACATAAATTCTTGGATACTTTTTTAATCCATCTAAAAGTTTAAATGCATTATCATCTTTACTATACTCATCAAATAAATCTCCAGGAAGTAAAATGACATCTGGATTCTCTGCTTTAACTAAGTTGATAAGTTCTTGCATATTGTCGTTATAAAGTTGGCCATGTAAATCGGATAAGACTACAAAACGGATGGGAAAGAAAACTTTCCTTGTTTGATATACATATTGTGTTACATCCGTTCCAAAAGGTAGTCCTGCAACTGCTAAAGCACCTAATACTAATCTTCCTAACTTCATATCTTTACCCCAATGTTACATCTCCTGATTTAGTTACAAGTTGAATAATGCCATCTCCTTCACCCGCAATCCATCTACCTTTTTCAACTTTATAAACTGGTTTATTTAGTTTTGATGTACAATCTCCACTTTGGATTTTCACTTCCGCAACATAGTTTTCTTTTAAAGAAACACATTCAATATCACCATTCACATTATTCACAATAATTCTAGGAGCTTCCGCATCCGTCACAATTTTCGCATCTCCGTTTTTTAAATTACAATGAATCATTCCGCCATGGTGATGATTAATCTCAACATCTCCATTTTGATCTACAATGGATAATACATCTCCTTCCACATCATCAATTACTAAATCTCCATTCGTAATATAGATAGCTGTTTTTTTACTGACTAAACTCCTTAACTCAATATCTCCAGAAAGATTTGTAGTAGACAATTCATCTAAGACAAGGTTGTTTATTTGAATATCGCCTACCTTCTGATCGATTTTTATATTCTTTATCGATGAAGGGATAATGACTTCTAATCTACCAGAACTAGAAGTTCCTCCTTTAGAACCAATCATCACTTTTATTAGATTTCTTTCCACATCTGTTTTAAAAAGAGCTTCTGATTGTGAGATGAGTCCTTTCTTTGGATAAAACCTCCAGACAAATTCAGTACCACCAATGATGACGATATCTGCTTGACTAGCAGAAGTGAGAATCTCTAAAGAATCGCATCCTTCAATATTAGATAGAGTACCTTCTTTCATATTCCTTTCATCATCCGTATGAATATCAATTGTTTTAATGGTCTTTTTCGCAACCTTGAAAAATTCTTTCGCAATGCTTCCAACCGCACTACCAATCTGTTCTATATCTTTACCCACACTATTCAAGAACTCATTTGATTCGTTAGTTGTCTTCTTTTTTCCAAACGTTTTTCCTTCAAGAATCAATTGTTCAATCCCATCAATTACAACATCAATCGTCCCTAAATCCGCAATGATTTCTTCATCTGTTTTTCCAGCTCTTTTTGCTTGTGAAAAGTGACTGATAAAAGAGTTTAAAACATCTTCTTGAATATCCTTTGGATAATCAACAAGTCTCTCTCTTAATTCATGTAAGTACTCATCTCTTGTCATAGGCATATCCTTTCTTAAAATTATAGGTTATAGAGTTGTCTATATTTCTTTTCTAAATAATCCACATAATAGTTGATATTGAATGCTTCGCCTGTTGCTTTCTCTAGTATTTCATCTGGTGTATACCGATTTGCGTACTGGTGAACGTGTTCCTTTAGCCAATCCATAATCGTCGTATATTGTGAATGGAGTAAGAGTTCTTCCACATTCATCACTTCTTCCATCTTGTGATAAAATTGCGCCGCAAATGCACTTCCTAATGCATAGGTTGGAAAATAACCAAAGTATGCATAAGGCCAATGCATATCTTGTAAGATTCCATCTTTATCATTTGGAACATCAATCCCTAAATACTCTTTATATTTATCATTCCAAACTTTGTTTAAGCCATCCGTTGAAATGGTTCCATTAAACAATCCCTTCTCAATTTCATAACGAACCATAATATGTAATGGATACGTCAATTCATCCGCATCCGTTCGTATCAAAGAAGGTTTAGATGCATTAATTGCACGATAGAAATCTTCTGCTTGAATATCTTTTAATTGCTCCGGAAAGAGTTCTTTTAATTTTGGGAAATTAACTTTCCAAAACGCGAATGATCTACCAAGATAATTTTCACACAAACGAGATTGCGATTCGTGTAATCCTGCATTGATGGTTTGTTCAATAATGGTTCCATCATACTTATCCGCAACTTGATGGCCGAAGTATGCATGACCCGCTTCATGAATGGAAGATAAAACTGCCATTGAAACATCATAATCACGAAACTTTGTTGTAAAACGAATATCATTTTTACAGATAGAAGTCGTTAAAGGATGTTCACTTTCTCCTACTTTTCCCCAATTTGGAGTAAAGCCTATATATTCCATAATAGTTGGAAGGAATTCACGTTGTTGTTTAACTGGATAATATTGATATAAGAAAGACTCATCTATTTGTTTTGCTTTTCCAATTTCTTGAATGAGTGGAACAATTCTTTCTTTAATTTCAGAAAAGAAAGCATCATACTTTTCTTCATTCCATCCATCCTGATGATTATCTAACATGCGATCATATAGTTTTAAATCCGATTTTTGATAGGAAACTTTTTGTTTATGCTTTTCGATTACATCTTTTAAATAAGGTTCATATGCTTCATAGTTATCTTCATTTTTATACTTCAACCATGCTTGTTCAGAAGCACCTAAACTCAATTGATATTGCACAAAGAAATCATGTGGAAGATCAATATCTTTTTCAAACTCTTTCATATGAAGATTGACAATTCTTTTTGTATCTCCATCTAAATCTTCCTTTTCAAGTTGTTTTAATAATTCATAAATACTTGGATCATTTGCGATTTTGAAGGTTTCACCTGCTAATATTGCCCTCTTCTCATTTCGATAGGTGGCCCCATCAGTTGGTGGATTATTATTCGCATCAATTCCAATAATCGTTAGAGCCATTTGATAAGCATTACATTTATCTTGCCAATCCTTAAGTTTTTTTAACATTTCTTCTTTTGTCATATTCGTTACTCCGCTATCGTATATAGTTCAACGCCTGTTTTTCCATCAAATTCTTCTAGATTTACAGCTACTAGTTCATTACGAGAAGTTGGAATATTCTTTCCTACATAATCTGGACGAATAGGCAGTTCACGATGTCCGCGATCAATTAGTACCGCAAGTTGAATTGCTTTCGGTCTTCCATAGTTAAAAATCGCATCGATTGCTGCACGTGCAGTTCTACCTGTATACAAAACATCATCCACTAGTATCACCGTTTTATTTGTTAAGTCACAAGGAATCTCACAATCAGAAGTCGTTGGATCGTCCGCAACTTTTGTTAAGTCATCACGATAAAGTGTAATATCCACATGTCCTACCGGAACACGAACACCTTCAAACTTTTCAATATTCTCTTCTAAAAAATGTGCCAAAGGAATTCCTCTTCTCTTGATTCCAACTAAACAAATATCACTAACCCCATTATTCTTTTCAATAATTTCATGTGCAATTCTCGCCATTGAACGAAGGAGTTGATCTTCATCCATTATGTTCGCTTTTAATTCCATTTCGACACCTCCTACTACTGAATTGAAAATACCTCATTATGAGGTATCTTATTCATTCTCTTTTCTTTCTAATTCACGATAAATAAAGTCCTCATGGTCTTCTTCTTTGATGATATTCCAATCATTTAAATCAAAACAATCAAAATACGTATCCACTTTATACTCTCCCTTCACAAAAGAGATAAGAGCTTTTTTACAATAATCATAACTTTGACGATAAATGGATGCCCCACCACACACAATAAAGACTTCTTCATCATTTTCGTGTTCTTTTAAGAAAGCATCTAAATCATAGATTACAGTCACATCTTCATCATCCACTGTATATTCTTTATTTATTGAACAAACATAGATATGACGATCCACTAACTTTCTAGGTAAGCCATCATAGGTGGTTTGTCCCATTAATATATTTTGATGTAAGGTATTTGCTTTAAAAAGTTTTAATTCTTCTTTAATATGCCACGGTAAAGCTCCTTTATAGCCAATACCCTTGTTTTCGTCCATAGCGATACTAATTACTAGCATTATACACTCACCTTACCTTTAATAGCTGGATGCGGATTATAATCAACCAGTTCAAAATCTTCATATTTGAAATCACGAATATCTTTAATCTCTTTATTCATGATCATCTTTGGTAATGGTCTTGGCTCCCTTGTAAGTTGCTCTTGAATAAGATCAATATGATCTTTATAAATATGAGCATCCCCAAATGTATGAACCATTTCATATGGTTCATATCCACATACTTGTGCAACCATCATTAATAACAATGAATAAGATGCAATATTAAATGGAACCCCTAAGAATGTATCTGCACTTCTTTGGTACAGTTGAAGAGATAATTTTTTCTTATCTGAACTTACATAGAATTGGAAGAAAGCATGACACGCAGGTAATGCCATATCTTCTACTTGCGCAGGATTATAGGCCACTACAATATGTCGTCTGGAGAAAGGATTTGTTTTAAGTTGTTCAATCACATCCATCAATTGATCTTTCCCAAAGAAATCACGCCATTGTTTTCCATAGACTGGCCCTAAATCTCCCCACTCTTTCGCAAATTCATCATCTTCTCTTATCTTCGCAATGAATTCATCCATCGTTTCACCTTGATAAGCGGTAGACTTTTTATATTTATCATATGGCCAATCATTCCAAATCTTAACGTTTTTCTTAACTAATGGTTGGATATTCGTTGAACCCGAAATAAACCAAAAAAGTTCTTCTGCAATTCCTCTAAAAAATACTTTTTTGGTTGTTAGTAAAGGAAATCCTTCTTCTAAGTTATAGCGTGTTTGATATCCAAAACAAGAAATAGTTCCTGTGCCTGTTCGATCATTTCTCTCTTGTCCATTTTCTAAAATATGATGACACATGTCTAAATACTGTTTCATTTGCCTTACCTCTTCAATCCATAATTATCACTATTATATCTCATGTCCTTATTTTTTTCTTTATAATATAAATATAGGAGGTACTTTTATGTCACAGTCAATCATTAAAGAGGTCTCTGTTTATCGCCAAGGTGCCTATGTGAGCCGCCAAGGGAAAATCTCTCTCAAAAAAGGCCAACAGACCCTTGTTTTAGACTCTTTACCAAATACGATTATCCCTTCTACGGTTGTTTTATCCTTAACAGAAAACATCAAAGGAAGTAATGTTCAAGTTCATTTACTTGATGAAGAAATTCGTAAAGAACAATTAAAAGAAGAAAAAAGAAAACTGGATGAACTCAATCATTCCATTACCGTGAAAGAGGCACAAATCGAATTATGGAATAAGAATGGAGATTTTTCTGGAGGGAAAGATATTAATATCGCTCAGATGAGTGAATATATTGAAAAACTACCAGAACGATTAAATACTCTTTATTCTGAACTACTCAATCTAAATGAAGAAAAAGAAAAGATAGAAAAAGAATATAATGATAAAAAAGATGCAGTGAACTCACTTCAAGTAAGTGCTACTATCGAAGCAAATGACGATGGTGAATATGCATATCAACTTCGTTACTTCGAACAAAACGCAAGTTGGATTCCTTTATATGAAATCCATAGTTCAACCGATAAAAACCTAGTTCTACGCATGAAAGCCAATATTCGCCAATTTACATCTGAAGATTGGAAAAATGTATCTATAAAACTCTATTCTGGTAATCCAAGAATCTCTCTCGATTTACCAGAATTAGATCCAACCTACTTATCCTATCGTGCTTCGCAAAGTCCGAAACCGATGAAAAAATACGCAGGTAGTGTGCTAGCAGAAAAAGCAATGATGAATATGATTATGGAAGAAGAAGTATCTGATTCATTTGAAGATGTTTATGCGGATGCTGGTACTGTGAATCAGGATGATACCATGATGGAATATGTATTAAGTGGTACGTGGGATGTGAGTAAAACCAATGAAACATTAGCGGATATATACTCCAAGGAAATTCCATGTAACTATCACGTGATTGCGATACCACGCTTAGAAACAAATGGGTATCTTGCTGCCCAAGTCAATGTCGAAGATATTTCAGATGTTCTTGAAAGCTATGCGAAAATCTATCATAATCAAACACTTCTTGGTGAATTATATATAGATGTTGATACATCCGAAGAAAAGATGGATATCTCTTTAGGAAGAGATGAAACCATTCAATTAAAAAGAGAACAGAAGAAGAAATATACTTCAAGTGCTCTCTTAAAGAATCAAAAGACAACGGATTATGTTTATGAACTAACCGTTTCCTCTTCTAAGAATAAGCCATGTGATGTAACAGTCTATGATCAAATCCCCGTTTCTCGTGAGAAAGATATCATCGTTGAACGAAAGAATCTTTCCAATGGAAAGCTGGATGAAGCAACTGGAAAGATCACGTGGGACTTTAACTTAGATAGCGGCAAAGATACAAAGTTATCTCTAGAATACTCTGTCTCATGGCCAAAAGATAAAGAGATTAATAATTAACCATTGATTTCACAAGCAGAACCCGCTAGCTGTTCTGCTTGTTTTTTTGCGGTTTCAGGATCATGTAATACATCTTGATAATCCTCATGTTTTGCAAACCAACGTATTGCATACGAACAACGTAAATCAGCTTTTAAGCTATTTTTTCTTAGATGTTCCGCTAAAGCCTGTGTTAGTTTTCCTGCAATACCTTGCCCTTGTAAACTAGAATCAACACCTGTATGTGTAATACATACAACACCATCACTTACTTCAGGAAACTCCACAACTGCGATTTCTTCGCCTTTTTCATTTTCAAGCCAAATCTTATCTTTGCTATATAGAAATTCCATATAATATAATCCTCTCTTATTACATTCATTATAACGAAAAGAAATACGCAAAGCATTAATAAAAATACGATACTTTTTCTCATTTTGAACACTTGTGAAATGACAATCTAGTGGTAAACCAATTGCAGTAATACTTCTTTGGAGTTCTTGTATCCATTGCAATTGCTTTATCAACACTTTTTCCCGATTCTAATAATTGTATTGTAGTAAGTTTTTTTAACTATACAAAAAAGCGTCTTTCTATGAACTGCCCCACAAAAGTGGGACAATTCAAAAAAAGCACTTTAAAGATTACTAAGGTATGATTGCCTATATTCCATAGGTGTCATACCTTTTAGTTTTCTTTGTGGCCTTTCATTGTTGTAGAAATAAATATATTTATCT
>JAFWFT010000055.1 GCA_017515505.1 Solobacterium sp. | reverse complement strand
TGGTTTCGTCGTAGCGGCTCTAGTTTGCAAAATATGCTCAGCTTCGGAAGTTAAAGGCTTTCCACAACTTACGCAGAAAATAGCTTCAGGTTCTAATGTACTTCCACAGTTTGGACATAAATTTTTTATAATTTCAGTTGTTTCAACACTATCTTCGCTATTTGCGTCTGGTATTGATGGATCTATTATTTTTTCTCCGCAATTTGAACAGAATAATGAATCTTCAAGTAATTCTGCTCCGCATTTAATGCATTTCATTTAATCTTCTCCTTATTATTCTATTTAGTGTTTGATTTAATATTTTCTCATCATATATAACTAATAATTAGTAATATCAACCACAGTATGACCTGATGTATTAATTGATGTATCAGCTTCAGAATGTGTAATAATCCAGTCATTATTGCTTGGTTTGATTTCCATTCGAATATGCATTTTTGGATGACTTTCTTTTGTCCCACCATCCTGATATGTAATATCTGTTCCATAATTGAAAGTCACTATATACTTATCATCGCTTTCTTTATTAATGACAATTGAGTCATCATCAATCCATATTTTATGTATTGTGAAAGTATATCCACCATTTGTATCGTTGTACATATTACGTAATCTTTCTGCTACTTCATCTGATACATGATCTACCCATTCGATATGTTGGTTATTAATTGCATTAATATAATTCTTGTAGAACGAACTAATATTTGTATATACAAGTGTTTTAATAACTTCGTCAGAGTTTTCTGTTGATACTAGTGTTGAAGATGTTGTAGACGTTGATGAATCACTTGAACTTGCGCTATCCTCTGAAACATCATTTCCTCCAACACCATAAATAGATTCTTTCGAAAGTGGTTGTTTAGATGTATATGTGTATTCATATGAATTCGTTTTTAAGTGTTTGTCTTCATAATCTTCGAGTGTTGCATGGCCATAGAATCTTAATGGCATTGTATGATCCGAAGAATTAGATTTAGCTTTTACTGGAAAATTATGATCTCTATCTTCAACTGCATTAAATACATAATCCTCCGCAATATCTCCGTTTGGTTTCACTAATACATTTGGATACCAAATAACAAAGAATGCATCCTGTGTACTTTGGTATTCATCTAATCCAGTATCATAGTAATAAGATGAATTAATTCTATATACAAACTCTATTCTGCTTTCATCTCCATAACTATCTTTATTATTCTTGCTCAAAACATTCACTTGTTCACAAGTAACAGAATTAATTGTAGCGTTTTTACTATATGTTTCTTTTACGAATTTATTCACTGCCCTGTTTGCTGCATCAGTTATTTTTTTATACGAATCTTCTGTTAGCTTTTCTGCACTTTTCAAGAATTCATTTAGTTCATTAATTTCTATTTCTTTTGAAACCGGATTCGGACGTTTCCCTGTTTCTTCAATCATTCGAATTAGTTCGTTTTCAGATAAACTCAACATGACTTTATCGCCATTTGATAAGGAACCATTATTTTCAACTTCTATATTATAATTATCTTTATACGGTTTAATATTCATATATCCATTTCCAGAAATACCACTATATTCTATTTCTAAATTGTCCCAAATGTTTTCTAAGCCAACTTCTTTTAGACCTTCTACTGTTAGTACTCGATCTTCAGCTTTAACCTTGAAACCACATAATTCAGCTAATTCCTGTAGTTCTCCAATTCTAACTAAATTCCATGTTAGATTAACGGTATCGCCGTTTAATAGCTTATCTTTTTGATCTATTTCAAAACTGGAAAGTTCAGTAGCGATATAATCTTTTAAAGCTTTCTTGTTCTTGAAGTTCAAATCAAGCTGATCCTCAATCTTATCTAATAGTTTGTCTGTTTTATTTGGTAGTATTTTATCTAAACGTTCGTTTAAATCTTTTGATTCATAATCGATTTGAACTTTACCGATACTATCGTACCCCTTAAAATCGACAGTGACGTATTTATTCAAATCGATTGTAGGTTTATACAAAACTCTAAACAAGCCAAACCCTATTAACAAAACTAATAATGGTATTCCTATCTTGATTGCCAACTTTTTAAAGTCTATGTTTTTCCCTATATTTACCTTTGTGACGCTAGGTGTTGGTGTTACAGGATTTTGTGCACTAATGGCAGGTTGTGGTTCTCCACATTTTCTACAAAATGCTGCATCATCATTTAGTTCATATCCACATTTAACACATTTTTTCATACCATATTTCCTCCTTTAACGTGTTCTCTCTATGCTTTATTCCGCGATTATTTATTAGAGTGTCCCCCTCAGTACGGTTTTTCTCTCATATTGCTATTTTTCATGTTTAACCTCCTTTTGAGTTATGTCCCTTCACTATAAAGACAGGGCATAATAGTTAAACTTAAAAAAGTTTTTAATTATTTTAAAATTAAACGGTAAAGTGTTGCATATTATTCGCAATTATATGCATCAACTAATTACTTATTTTTAGAAATCTCCATACAATGCTTAAATATTTCCTTATATAATAATTATCTATAATTATGGTGCATATGTACACCATGATTTTGTGGAAACTATTTATCATAATTTAACTATGATAAGTTATAGACCGCTGTGGAAAACATTAAAAAAGAGAGGTATTTCACAATACCGATTAATCAATATGGGAATCGATCGTAAGACGATGGATTCTTTAAGAAACAATCGAAATGTTACTGTATTAACAATAGAAAAACTGTGTATTCTTTTAGAATGCAGACCAAATGATATTTTCGAATTTGTTGATGATTCATTTTTATTCAAAGATGAAGAATAATAAATCGTTAATAAATGAATTTGTAAAAAATGAATGAACCTATTTATGATTAGATTGATTCATTTTTTATTCTCCTTCAAGCTTTCGTGAACACTTCTTCTTTTGATAAACGTTTTTTGGTTGTGGAAGATTGGATATCTGCTTCATCTAATGCATACCCATTTTTCACATATTAAAAGGTACTCAATTGATGAGTACCTATTGTGTTATATGTTTTACTTCAATACTTATTTCAATTCAGCGAAGTATTTAATTGTTCTTACCATTTGAGATGTGTAAGAGTTTTCATTATCATACCATGCGACAACTTGTACTTGGTATGTATTGTCATCGATCTTTTGTACCATTGTTTGTGTAGCATCGAAGACAGAACCGTGTGTATCACCAATGATATCACTAGAAACGATTGGATCTTCATTATATCCATAACTATCGCTTTCAGCTGTCTTCATTGCTGCATTGATTCCTTCAACTGTAACATCTTTTCCTTCAACGACTGCAACTAAAATTGTTGTAGAACCTGTAGGAGTAGGTACACGTTGTGCTGAACCAATGAGTTTACCACTTAATTCAGGAATTACGAGACCGATTGCTTTTGCAGCACCTGTGCTATTTGGAACAATATTAACTGCACCAGCTCTAGCTCTTCTCATATCACCCTTTCTGTGTGGTCCATCAAGAATCATTTGGTCACCTGTGTAAGCATGAACAGTTGTCATGATACCAGATTTAATAGGTGCATATTTATTTAATTCATTTGCCATTGGAGCTAAGCAGTTTGTTGTACAACTAGCTGCGGAGATAATTGTATCTTCTGGTTTTAAGATGTTTTCATTAACACTGAATACAATAGTTGGTAAATCATTTCCTGCTGGAGCTGAAATAACAACTTTTTTAGCACCTGCATCAATGTGAGCTTGTGCTTTTTCTTTCTTTGTGTAGAAACCTGTGCATTCTAGAACAACATCAACATCTAAATCTTTCCATGGAAGGTTCTTTGCATCTGCTTCCTTATAAATCATAATTTCTTCGCCATCAACAGTAATGGAATTTTCACCAGCAACGACTGTATGTCCTGCCCATCTACCTTGTGCAGAGTCATACTTTAATAGATTCGCCAACATTGCAGGATCCGTCAAATCGTTAATCGCAACGATGTCATATCCTGGCGCCTTGAACATTTGTCTAAATGCTAGACGGCCAATTCTACCAAAACCATTAATCGCAACTTTTACATCAGCCATATAAAATTTCCTCCTTATGCTGCAAATCAATTATAGTTTTCTACAGTCCTTTCGTCAATTGTGAAAAGATTATTTTATTCGTTATTTTTAAGGGTTTTTTCACATATTCATCTTAATAAATTTCATTGAGATTTAATGGTTTCTTACTTAGCATTACCGCTTCTTCCACACTTTCCACATGGGTGTTATATAACCTTGAGAATAGCTCTGGATTGTTGAGTCGAGCATAAATCTGTCGAACACTTTTCTTTTCAGCTTCTGGAAAGACAAGCGAAAGGTTTTCATATGGCGAAACTTCTAAGTATACGAGCCCTCTTTCCTGAAAGGCAGCGTTAATCAATTTAATAAGTGCCGTCGATTCAAGATAAACACATTCTTCAATGCGAGCCGTCTTTCCCTCAATCAAAATGGTTGCGTAACCTTCAATTTGATTCTTACTATTGTAGAAAGCGACAATTTTACCACCTCTAGCCGCAATTTCTTTCTTCAACTTTGTATAGTACTCAATATCTCTTACAAAGAACCCATTAAAGCGACGTATAAATCCTACATATACTTTCAACATATCCACTGCAGAAGGATCAAAGGAACAACCTAAATTGGAATAGGTTTGTTTAATATCTTCTCTACGTAATGTATATTGAATTCTTTCATAGACTTCTTGAAATCCAAAACGTGAATAATCAATGGTTTGATCTTCTGGCTTTAGTAAAGTGATTAGTTCTTGATGATCACTTTTATCAAGTACACATTCCATTAGTGAATCAAGTATTTCTATTTTTTCACTACTGTTTAAAATCGCAATCTTAGAAATAATAGAAGCTTGTAGGACTCTTCCATTAAACATGTACGCATGTGGAATACAACATAAGGAACCTTTTACTTCCCCGTCTTTCATTACGTAATATCCATATTGTGGTTGATAAACATTTTGAAAAAAGTATTCTGTAAATCTAGGATCTACATTATGTAATCCCTTTTTCCATGTTTCTCTCATATATGGAATCGAATTCTTATTCTTCGTTTCAATCATGTTTAATTCCTAGCCTTTCTCTTCCTTCTTTACAATTTATCTTTTTCCATCTTTTCTCTAAATTCATGGATTTTCACAAAACGATGTTTAATCCCTGATTTACTTAGATTTTCACCACTTCTTTTATAATATAAATCACAAAGTTCATTCAATGAACTATCTGGATTTTCTTCACGAATGTTTGCGATTTCTTTTAATTTATCTGGGAGATATTGAAATTGATTCAACTCCTTTAATATTTCGATATCTTCCAGTTGTTTCTTAGCTGCCTGCATACTTTTCATTTCATTAGCGACATCCACATTATTTAAGCGTGTAATATTACTGGATAAGTCTCTTGAAATGCGTACGTCTTCAAATTCTAATAAACACTCTGTAGAACCTATCACACGTAAGAAATCCGCAATCTTATCTGCACTCTTACTATAAACAATATAATGCCCTCTACGTTCTATCTTTTTTGCAGGAATAAAGAAACGATCTAGTAACTTAATGAGAAAGTCTGCATAAGATTCACTTGGACATTTTATTTCCAAATGATAATTCGTTGTCGTTGGCGCATTGACACTTCCTTCTGCCATGAACGCTCCTGCAAGATAGGCTCTAGCAGCTCCATCTTTTTGCACAACCTTTTGAAGTGGTTTATCTAATAAACCACGATTACTATAAATTCCTAAATCTTTTAAAATATCTTTCACATTACCTTCTAAACGTAAACGATAGATTAGATTTTTCTTTAGGTTCATTCTCCGTTTCACCGAAGGAACAATTTCTACATCATATAAATCTTTACACATCCGATACATGGTTCGAGAAACAGCTGCGTTTTCTGTTTTACATATGAGCGCAATTCCACGATTCGAGATACTCAAAGAAGAGGTCAATTGAAGAAGCGCAGATAAGCACGCACGCATCTCATCTTTTGACCACTCATTTAACGATACTTCTTGTTTCACATCGGACGCAAAAGACATCTTATACCTCTTGGATTAATTCTTGAATAACCGCATTCACTTTATTTGCGTCATGACGAATTAAACCATTCTCAAAAGAGAGTAAGTTTCTCGTAATGACTTCATACTCATGTTTGTCATATTTAATTCGTACAGGGGTACTCCCTTCTTTTTGATAATTCAACATATTTTCCGTTGGGATTTTATCATTCGCTACCACAACCCCGTCAATGACACACCCATGACGGAGTAAGGCATTGACATGATCTTCCATAAAATATCCATCGGTTTCTCCAGGTTGTGTCATCGCATTACAGAAATAATATTTCTTCGCTTTTGATTTCTTCAACGCTTGTCTAATATCTGGAATAATCACATTAGGGAGAATGGATGTATATACTGAACCAATTCCATAAATGATTAAATCTGCTTCTTCGATGGCTTCAATCGCCTCACTTGTCGCTTCTACTGTTTTATCATAGAAGACTCTTTTAATATGGTTTGCGATATCTGGAATATTCGCTTCTCCTTTTACGATGACTCCATCTTCCATTTCAGCATAAAGTGTAATCACTTCTGTTGTCGCAGGAATAATCTTTCCTTTAACGTTTAAGACTTGTCCAATCGTTTGTATCGCTTCTAAAAAACTACCACTTTGTTGAGTAAGCGCAGTCAAAATAAGATTTCCTAGATTATGCCCTTGAATATCTCTTCCTAATCCACTTGGATCTTCAAAACGATAATCCATAAGTTCCGACATGACACTTTCGCTTTCTGCTAAAGAAATCATGACATTGCGAATATCACCCATCGCAGGAATATGAAATTGTTTACGAAGTCTACCCGTGGAACCACCATCATCCGCTACTGTCACAATCGCACTAATATTCACATTCTCAATATTTTTAATGCTTCGACAGATCAGAGATTGTCCATGGCCTCCACCAATCACGACTACATTCTCAGTCTTCATGTTCCACTTCCTTTACATCACGATGATCAATATAACTACGATAGGTGTCTTTATAATGGTCATAGAGGAAGTTTGCGATGGTTACAGAACGATGTTGTCCACCTGTACAACCAATCGCTATGGTAAAGTGATTCTTTCCTTCCTTTGCATATTCATTAAACATATAGTCTGTAAATGAAAGTAAGTGTTTAATAAATGTTTTTGTTTCCTCTTTTTCCATCACATAGTTATAAACCGCTTCATCATTTCCTGTATATGGTCGTAAGGATAAATCCCAATATGGGTTTGGAAGAAAACGAACATCAATCATTAAATCGGCATCCATTGGTACTCCATATTTATATCCAAAAGATAAGAAAGAAATCGAGAAAGCAGGAACACTCCGTTTCCCAAAATAATTTCCTAATTTTTCTTTTAATTCTTTTTCATTAATATATGATGTATCAATGGTGATAAAAGAGTCTTGTATATAACGTTGAAACATTCCTCTTTCCACACTAATTGCTTCTTCAAGCGTATTTACAGTATTGCTGAGTAAAAGAGGATGTGCTCGACGTGTGCTCTTATAACGTGTTAAGAGTGTTTTATCATTCGCTTCTAAAAATAGAACACGTACTTGAATTCCTTCTCCTTTTAAGGAGTGAAGAAATTCCGGGAAGTCTTGTGCACTAGTTGCGACAGCTACATAACTATAACGCACATCATTAGACCCCTCCAACATGTCCGCAAATAAGCTTAATAATTGAACTGGAAAGTTATCAATACAGTAATAACCCATGTCTTCTAAGACACGCATAACCGTACTTTTCCCAGCCCCTGACATTCCACTAACGAGTACAACTTGTTTTTCTTCCATAGTTATTTATGCTCCTTTTTTTATTGTATCATGCCATTGTACTTCTACAACGGTTTTCAGTGTGCAATTCTCCTCGTACTAAAAAAGAGTGTTATACACCCTTCTTCTCTATAATCTCTTTTATTTCTATTAAATCATTCACATAATAATCCGCATGGAGTTCTTTTAATACCGGAATCTTTTCTTCTAGATTTAAATACGCAACGGTTATGACATTCGCATTCTTCCCTGCCAAGATATCCATACTACTATCGCCAACATAATAGATCGTAGAATACGATTTTTGTTGGGTTGCTTTGAAAATTCCCTCTGGATCTGGTTTCTTTTTTTTCACATCATCATATCCAACAAGTATATCAAAGTATGAAACCATATGAAATAACTCAAGTATATGGATTAAGGATTTTCTCTTTCTTGCAGTTACAATTCCTGTTTCATATTGTTTCTCTTTTAACCACTGTAGTAATTCTAAGGCATTTGGCATTGGTTGAATGGTTTCTTTGAGATGTTCTTGTTGAAAAATACGATACTCTTCTTGCAGTTCTACTGGATCATAATCTGGAAAGAACTCTTTAATCTTTTCTTCTAAAGATGGACCTAATACGGAAATTTCTTTCTCTCTTGTGAATTCTTCAACCGTTCGATAACGACGAAAAAGCTCTCGATAGGATTGTACAATA
>JAFWFT010000054.1 GCA_017515505.1 Solobacterium sp. | reverse complement strand
AGACCAGCGGACCCTTAGCTCAGTTGGTTAGAGCGGTCGGCTCATAACCGATTGGTCATAGGTTCGAGTCCTATAGGGTCCACCAGAATGGAGGAATACCCAAGTGGTTGAAGGGTCCGGTCTTGAAAACCGGTAGGTCACGAAAGTGGCGCCTGGGTTCGAATCCCAGTTCCTCCGCCACAAACAAATCGCGAGGTAGAGCAGCCTGGTAGCTCGTCGGGCCCATAACCCGGAGGTCGTAGGTTCAAATCCTGCCCTCGCAACCAATGGCTCTGTAGCTCAGTTGGTAGAGCAATGGACTGAAAATCCATGTGTCGGCAGTTCAATTCTGCCTGGAGCCACCATTGCGAATGAAGCTTCCTTTGGAAGCTTTTTTCATAAATGATATATAATAATTTATTGGAGGATATTATGAAAAAGAAAATTGGAATTCTCATCTCTATATTCTTATTAATCGGTTGTGGAGGAACTTCACTATCTTCTTTACCTACTCCTGAAAAAGAAGAAGGCTTACGTGGTGAACAATTTGGAATTGATAAAAATATTAATGAAAAAACGATTGATAACTATTTAAATCGTCCTGATGTTGTTTATCGTGATGTGCGTATGTTAAAAGATGAAGCCAATTATGAAGCGATCGGTGGAGATTCTTGGCTATCGGGTATTGTAGAAGGTTTTGAAGTAGTTCCATATCCATATATGGTGAATGTAGAAGGTTTACCAGAAGAAGTTGGAAATTCGTATCAAGGTTCTACACTTTTCTACCATGATGAAAATGGTTATGTTGAAAACTATAAAGAATCAAAAGAAATCTTAGAATACCTCTTCCCAAAAGATAAGGTCATCTTCCTCATGTGCGGAGGAGGCGGATACGCTGGGATGATGAAGAATATGTTGATTGAACTTGGATGGGATCCAAATAAGATTTATAACGTAGGTGGATATTGGTTCTATGAAGGTAATCACAGACAAGAAATCAAACGAGTGGTAGATGGGGAAACCTATTATGATTTCTATAAGTTAAACTATCATCCAATTGAATTTGATACCTTACACGCCATCCATTCCAATCCAACCCCAACCGCATCCTCTTCTTCAGGAAAACAAAAAGATACATCCCTCATCGTGGTTGATGTGTCAACTCTTGAAGAAATGATTGCGAAACAGGAAACATTTGCGGTATCCGTCTTTTTGCCAGGATGTTCAAGTTGTGAAAAGTTTAAGCCGATTGTAGAAGAAGTAGCAGCTTCGAAACAAATTGATATTGTGGAAGTCTCTTTAGCAGAAGCAAAAGAACAGAATAATATCATCTCCCAATATGTTTCCTATACACCTTCACTTGTTTTATTTGTCAATGGACAACTCGTTGGCTATTTAGATGCGAACTCTAAAGAAGATTATCCATATTACAGTAGTGCAGAAAAATTAAGTGAATGGATGAAACAATATGTAGATATTGAAATTGTAAAGGGTGATTCTTCTATTGATGTAGAAGAATGTATAGAAGGTTGTAGTGTATTTGAATAAAGCGATGATTTCATCGCTTTTTTTCTTTATAATAAGAATTAGTTTATGAGTACAATCACACAAACAAAAGGTTTAACACCCGAACAAGTGAATCAAAGAATTCTAGAAGGAAAAATAAATCGTGTGAAGGATACACTTTCTAGAAGTTATGGTGAAATCATTAAGAATCATATTTTCACATATTTTAATTTCATCCATCTTGTTTTATTTATCCTTGTCGTTTTAACAGGTCAAATTCAAAATGGTTTATTCATGATTACGATTCTTTTCAATGCAATGATTGGAATTCTCAATGAAATCAAAGCGAAACGCATCATTGACGAATTAACGATACTGGTTGTTGATGAAGTAGAAACATTACGTGATGAAAAGTGGATAAAAGTGCGAAGTGATGATTTAGTGTTGGATGATGTGATTAAGTTGAAAACAGCAATGCAAGTGCCATGCGATTGTGAACTCTTAGAAGGCTATTTAGAAGTGGATGAATCCATCTTAACAGGAGAATCCTTATCCATCGAAAAGAATCCGCATGACACCCTCTATGGCGCAAGTAATGTTGTTTCAGGAGAAGGAGTTGTAAAAGTCATCCATGTTGGAAAAGATAATTATTCAGAAACCATCATGAAAGACGCGAAGAAATATATTCCTGCTCGTTCAATCATTCAAAGAGATTTAACACGTTTATTACGTTTTATTTCTTTTGTTATTGTACCAATTGGTATCCTATTATTCCTATTACAAAGTCAAGTGATGCATTTGCTATGGCAGGAATCCACTTTAAAAACAGTGAGTGCTTTAATTGGGATGATTCCTGAAGGACTTGTTGTATTAACGAGTATTGCTTTATCCATTAGTGTGATTCGTTTAAGTCAAAAGAATGTACTTGTACAAGATTTATATTCGATTGAATCCTTAGCTCGAGTGGATATTGTTTGTGTCGATAAGACAGGAACCCTTACAGAAGGAAAGATGAGAGTTCTAGAAGTGATTCCAATGAATCATCATTCTCTAGAAGAAATTCAAAATATCATGGGGAACTATTTACGAGTTTTATCGGATTCTAATATGACATCGAATGCCTTACATGATTACTTTCCTTTAAAAGATACCTTACAAGAAAGTAGTGTCGAACCTTTTGCTTCTGCACGAAAGTATTCTGCTGTGACCTTCGAAGAGGGCATTTATCGATTAGGTGCGTATGAATATATTATTCATGAGGAAAATGAAGAAGATCATAAGAAGATGAATGCGTATTTAGATAAAGGCAATCGTGTCATCGTTTTAGCGAAAGAGGAAGAAGTCATTGCGCTAATTGTATTAGAAGATATCATTCGTGAAAATGCGAAAGAGATTATGGGATATCTAACTAGACAAGGAGTTCGCATCAAAGTAATTTCTGGAGATCATCCAAAAACAGTTTCTAATATTGCGAAGAAAGTGAATATTGCGGATGCCGATAAATATGTCGATTTATCCAGTCATCAAGAAGAAGATATGACGAATCTTGTACAAGAAAATACAATTTTTGGGCGCGTCTTACCCGAACAAAAGAAACAGATGGTTGTAGCGCTACAGAAACTTGGACATACGGTTGCGATGATCGGAGATGGAGTGAATGATGTCCCTGCGTTAAAGTTAGCGGATGTAGGAGTATCCGTTAAAAATGGATCTTCTGCCGCCAAGAATAGTGCCAATATTATTTTGCTCAATAATGATTTTGGTGATTTTCCACCAATTATCAATGAGGGTAGAAGAGTGATTAATAATATTTCAAGAGCTGCCTCAATGTATTTGGTAAAGACCGTTTTCTCCATTCTTTTATCATTGTTAGTGATATTGGTTTTAAAACCATATGTTTTTTTACCCATTCATTTAACACTATTAAGTGCTTTTGCGGTTGGTATTCCTACACTAATTCTTCAACTAGAACCTAGTTTTGAACGCATTCAAGGAGATTTCTTTGTCAATGCGTTACGTCATTCGATTCCGACTTCACTGACGATTTTTATTGTCTCTTTTGGCCTTGTGTTATCTGGCATTGATACAAATCGGATGTATGGGATGTTAATCCTATTTAGTGCGATTGCGTACTTCTATACGCTTTATAAAGTTTATCGACCAATGAATCTCTTGAAGAGAAGTGTAATCGGAATAATGATGATCGTCTTTGTCTTTGTTGTATTCTTTTTTCAAAAGTATTTAGAGATTACTTTTGTTTCAAGTGATTTTCTTTATTATGGAATTGGGATTCTTGTGGTACCACTGCTTATGATGAGTTTAACGTATTTATATGATGTTGCGGTAAAAGGATATCGTTCCATAATGAAGAAAGTGTAGTAAAATAAAGATTGCTATGCGGATGTGGTGAAATTGGCAGACACGCTAGCTTCAGGCGCTAGTGCCTCTAAAGCATGCAGGTTCAAGTCCTGTCATCCGCACCAATCATTCATTCCATTCATATTCAACTTGGATATGAGTTTTTTATAAAAGAGTAGAGGGAGAGATCAAGATGAAACGATTCATTTTAACCATATCTTTAACATTCTGTCTGATTGGTTGTATGAAACCTTCTATTGAAGTCATTGAGAATACCCCGACTCCTATTGCTACAGAAACTCTTCTGACAATTCATCATGTGGATGAAGATGGGATTTCTTTTTCCTATTCAGGAAACAATGAACCTATCATCAAAGATGGAAAGATTATCATTTACCTGAATCATCTTAATGAAGTTCCCTATATTGAAATCTCAAAAAGTCATGAGGAAACACTCTCTTTTATCTTAGAATTGGATAGAGAGTATGTGATTCAACCAACAGAATCATTTGTATATGAAGTAGGGAAAGATACCTATTTAGGCTCTTTAAGCTCCTTTAAAGAGGGAGAAAACATCTTGAATGAACTCTATCTTGAAAAAGAGAAAAATGGCTCTTATATTCAAATAAAAGCGACCTTTATGGATGAAAATGATGAAAAAACTTTCAAAATGATACAAGAAATTACAGAAAATCTTACTTTTTAATAGAAGAATCTCTTTTAAATATTAAATATAAATGTATAATTAAAATATATTTAAACTTTTAAATGAAGGGGGAAATATTATGCCAAGAGAATTTAAATATGATGTTTTACAGGAATTCGGTGTATTAGGAGAGAATGAATCAAGTACTGGTAATAAGTATACAAAAGAACTTAATTTAATCTCTTATAATGGTGCGAACGCTGTCTATGATTTAAGAAATTGGACAACCATGAATGATGGTGAACGCCGAATGGGAAAAGGTATTACTTTATCTATTGAAGAACTTAAGAAATTAAAAGCTCT
This sequence comes from Solobacterium sp., assembly GCA_017515505.1. Classification (GTDB taxonomy): domain Bacteria; phylum Bacillota_I; class Bacilli_A; order Erysipelotrichales; family Erysipelotrichaceae; genus Bulleidia. The sequence continues at coordinate 2,860 of JAFWFT010000054.1, read as the reverse complement.
ATTAGGTGATTTAGACGATCTAAAATAATGATAGAGAAAGGTTCAATTTACCAACACTATAAAGGAAATATATATCGGATATTAGGTGTTGGTAAACACAGTGAAACACTAGAAGAATATGTCATCTATGAAGATGTTCAAAAAGGACTGATATGGGTGCGCCCATACAATATGTTTCTAGAAGATGTTCAACTGAAAGATGGAACGATTGTTCCAAGGTTTAAACGAATTCATACCGAAAATGAAAAATGAATATACAATGACGGAAGGTAACTTCCGCAAGAAAATAATCAATTTTGCGATTCCCATTTTTATTGGGAATCTTTTTCAACAGTTGTATAACACGGTTGACTCTTTAATCGTTGGTAACTACTTAGGGAGTAATGCATTAGCTGCTGTTAGTTCAACAAGTGCTTTTGTGTATTTAATTATCGGTTTTTCCATTGGCTTTTCTTCTGGTGCAGGTGTTATCATTGCACGTCACATTGGCGCTAATAATCAAGAAAGGACTACTTCTGCAGTTCATACAGCCTTCGTATTAGGGTTTGTGATCAGTATTGTGATGAGCTTATTTGGTGTATTGTTTTCACCAACCATCTTAAATCTCACCAAAACACCACCAGAAGTTTATGTTGAAGCAATTCAATATTTACGAATCTATTTTTCTGGGGTTGGAGCTCTCATCATGTACAACATGTTTGTGGGTATTTTACAAGCGAGTGGAGATTCTAGACACCCTTTAATCTATCTCATCATCAGTTCCATCTTAAATGTCATTTTAGATATCCTCTTTATCGCAACTTTTCATATGGGAGTGGAAGGAGCTGCATACGCTACGATTATTTCAGAATTGGTGAGTATGTTTTTAGCTGCAAGAAGACTCTTCCAAAAAGATTCGGTTGTAAAAGTATCCTTGAATCATCTAAAAGTAGATATGGATGAATTAGAACCTATTATTCGTCAAGGGTTACCAACTGCTCTTCAAGGAAGTGTTATTGATATTTCAAATATGTTAATTCAGTCTTATATCAATACCTTTGGTAGTTTAGCGATGGCGGGCATTGGTGCATTTACAAAAGTAGAAGGATTCATCTTCTTACCGGTAACGGCCTTTAGTATTGCGGTTACTACCTTTATTTCGCAAAATCTAGGTGCTAATCAAAAGGAACGTGCAGCACAAGGGATTCAATTTAGTTATTTTTTGTCGATTCTTATCGTTCTCATAATGGGAATCATCATTTATGTCTATGCCCCAAATATATTATCTTTATTCAATCAAAATGCTGAAGTGATTCAATATGGAGTTGGAAGAGCACGTGTTAGTTCTGTTTTCTTTAGTTTGGTTGCCTTTTCACATATGACATCTGCTGTTATGCGAGGATATGGAAGACCCATGATTCCGATGGTCGTGATGCTTGTATGTTGGTGCGTGGTAAGAATTATTGTGGTTTATACAATTGGGCAAGTTTATCATGACATTCATGTGGTCTATTGGATTTATCCATTTACGTGGACACTGAGTACGCTGGTCTATCTCTATTTCTTAAAAAAGTTAAAAGTCTTTCAAAAAGATTAAGCAAGAATCATGTATAATGAAAAAGGTTAGGTGAATTATATGGTGAATATATTAGTGATTGATGCCCAAGGTGGGGGCCTTGGTAAACAACTCATTACGAGCATTAAAGAAGAAATGCAAGATGTCCATATCATTGCGGTTGGGACCAATAGTGTGGCAACAACAGCGATGTTGAAAGCAGGTGCAGATGTAGCCGCAACGGGAGAAAACTGTGTTGTTGTGAATGCACCAAAAGCGGATATTATTATTGGACCAATTGGAATTGTGATTGCAAATGCGATGTATGGGGAAGTAACGCCCGCAATGGCTTGTGCAATCGCAAGTAGTCCTGCGAAAAAAGTATTCATCCCATATAATCAATATGAAATCTTCATCGTTGGTGTTGAAGAAACAAGTATTAAAAACTTCGTGGTAGAGGCAGTTAAAAAAATAAAAGACCTCGTTCAACATTAATAGGTGGAATATGACTTCTCTTTCATTTTTGATTAATAGTATTTTATTAGGAATCGGACTAGCAATGGATGCTTTTTCGGTATCTCTTGCGAATGGTCTACATAACTCTACAATGAAACAAAAAGAAGAAGTTAAGATTGCCTCCATTTTTGCGCTTTTTCAATCCTTAATGCCGATGATTGGATGGATTTGTGTACATACATTAGTGGAACACTTCCAATCATTTGAAACCTATATTCCTTGGATTGCACTTGTTTTACTTTGTTATATTGGTGGAAAGATGATTTATGAAGGATTAAAAGGGGTTGAGGTGGAAATGAATGATGGAACTTTACTTCTTCAAGGAAATGCGACTTCAATTGATGCTCTAAGTGTTGGTTTTACAACTTCTACGTATTCCTTCATAGAAGCAATTGCCTCCTCACTTATCATTGGTTTTATAACTTTTCTTATTTGTATGATGGGGTTAAAGATTGGAAAAAAAGCAGGTACACATATCGCAAGTCGCGCCAGTTTATTAGGTGGAATTATCTTGATTGCGATTGGAATTGAAATATTCCTAAGTCACCAATTAAAGATATAATAAAAAAAGGAGATTAACTATATGATGACGAGTAAAGAATACGCAAAGAAAATTAAAAAAAAGAACTATGATGAACTCATCGTATTGAGAGATGAATTAGTTGCCTCCATTCGTCGCTATGAAGAGGGGATTCCTAAAGATCATGAAGATTGGCGTCAAACACCGGATCCAGATGTTGTATACTATCATGAACTTCAATATCTTGCGCAAGTATATGCATTACTATCCGAAAAGTTTTTAAAGAAATT
>JAFWFT010000053.1 GCA_017515505.1 Solobacterium sp. | reverse complement strand
TATAATTGGGGAGCCTCTTATTCAAGAGTCATATTAAAAAACACAAAGTTTTCTAAGTTGGAAGATTATTTCGTGCATGTTCAAAAGTATGATAAGTTTGAAAACCTATTAGAAGAAGGAGAACGTAAAGTGATTGATGCGTATCAAAGTGATGGGTTAGGTAAACGCGATGGACATGGAGATTCTGTCACATTAGAATTAGAGATTAAAGGAATGGATTCACTTGCATCTCCATTTTATAATGATCCAACGATTTGGAATGATGGTGGAGAAGCGTATTTAAAATCATGGCCAATCACGAAATATACCATTCGTAATACAGAAACAGATGAAGTATTTGATGTCTTAGATGAAATCTATAAACCAGATGAAGAAAAGTTTATCTTTGGAAAATATGAATTCAATAACCGTATTCTTCCATATGCATACTATGAACCAGAAAAAGATAATGATAAGCATCCTCTTATCATTTGGCTTCATGGATATGGTAGTGGAGGAGATGAATTGGGATTTGTGACAGGAGGAATGTTGACGACATATTTCATCACAAAAGATGTACAAGATATCTTTGGTGGTGCACATATTATGATGCCACAAGCACATACGGCTTGGATGGATGATGGAAGTGGATCTTACACAAAAGATGGACATAGTATGTATACCGATATTGTGGAATCTCTTATTCAAAACTATATAGATACGCATGAAGATATTGATCAAGGACGTATCTATATTGGTGGTTGTTCTAATGGTGGATATATGACGGTGAATATGCTACTTCATAATCCATCTCGCTATGCAGCAGCTTTCCCAGTATGTGAAGCCTATCAAGATAAGTGGCTACGTGATGAAGATATTCAAGTCTTAAAGAATATTCCATTATGGTTCGTACATGCTGAAAATGATACAGAAGTGGATATTCATGCGACTGCTTTACCTACGTATGAGAAATTAAAAGAAATAGGACATGCGGATTTACATTTCACAAAATATGAAAAGATAATAGATCCTGATTTAGGATTTGAATATATAGGACATTTTGCGTGGGTTTATTCGTTAAAGAATTTATGTAAAGAGGATTATGATGGGAAACCTGTGATTGTTAATAATAAAGAAGCCACCCTATATGAATGGGTTGCTTCTCATCGTAAACCTTAAGCTTTATGCTTTTTAATCATATCGGTTAATTGTTTAATCACTTCTTCTTGATTAAGATTAAACTTTGTACAGATATCTTGAATCGTATAGTTTTTAAACATTCTTTGTGTAAGGGGGTTCGCTACAATCGCAAAAGCGGCTCCCTTCTTTTTTATTTCATCCACTAAGAATGGATAATTCTTTAATAGTTCAATAGCTTTTGTTGTTCCTGTAATTTTAATTTCTTCCATATATTAATATCTCCTTTACCAACATATAGCATCAAATTAATCATATACTTCATTTTCATCCGCATACAAGTCCACATTTACATGATCGTCGTCTTAATCATCATACTTCAAAAATATTATCAGGACATAAATCATGTGGTAGGCGAAGAAGAAAAACAAGCCTTTAGCATAAAATAAACCTTTTCCTTCCATGTAGATGTACCCTTATAATCATTTTGTTATTTTTCCATTATGAAAAATATCTGCTATGATTAATTTATGAAAAGAATTTATAAAGTATTGTTATTAATTGGAGTAGCGTTAATTGGATTTTTCGCAGGATATTTTTATCGTCAAGCAACAGAAACACCAATACCTACATCAAATCCAGTGGTTGTACAACCGAATAATAACCAGGGAAATACGAACACAACCGCAAGTACTGCTCCAACCAATATAACTGTTGTGGAAGATGGAATCTATGATCAGAAAGATGAAGTCGCACTATATATTCATACCTATGGAAAACTTCCTCAAAATTATATGACCAAAAAGGAAGCGAGAGAAAATGGATGGAAAGGTGGATCCTTACATCTAGTTGTCGAGGGAAAGTGTATTGGAGGAGATGTATTCAATAACTTTGAGGGAAATCTACCTGAGAAAAATGGAAGAACCTATTATGAATGTGATATCGATACCCTAACGAAAAAGAAACGTGGCAAGAAACGGATTATCTTTTCAAATGATGGTTTAGTCTATTACACAGGGGATCATTATGAAACCTTTGAATTATTATATGGAGAGGAATAATATATGAGAATTGAAATCAATCCTGAACGTTTAACAAGTAAAACGAAAGTATATAGCTTCATGAAAGAAATATTAGATTTACCAGAAAATTATACAAAGAATTTAAATTCTTTATTTGATTGTCTATGTGAAGTAGAAGACGAAACAACGTTTGTCTTCACTAGAAAAACCCTAAAGGAAATGTGTGAAGATGAATATTCTTATCGTACCTTTATGGTTCTAACAAAGGCTGCAGAAGGAAATCCGAATCTTCATGTTCGATTTGAGATGGGGGAAGATCAATCAACAGACTGAATCAAATTGACATCTTCTAGTTCTAAATAATGAACGGTGACGGTGTCTTTTTCTTTTAGGAAGATGGCTTTAGGAGAAGTCTCTTCGCTTAATACTAATTTATAAATATCATTCTTATTTTTAATGAAGATGGTGGTGTTTCCATCAATGACGACTGTTTGAATTTGATCAATGGTAATGGTTTTGGATTGTAAGGAATCTGTATTGACACTCTTACCACCAGAGAATTCCGCAATGAGTGTTTCAATTGCGACTTTCGAATTACGATCTGCTTTGATGGTATAGACTTGTTGGTAGTCTTGTGCATCAACTAGCGCATACATCTTAATTAACCCAGCAGAATCCTTCAAAGATAATAAGTAAACAGGTTTATCATTGATATTCACAAGAACTGGGAATGTTGCGGTATATCCATAGTTTAATACTTCGCCTTCTGCGCTGGCCATAATGGAGTATTCATCTGCCCCAGAAGTAGGAATAAATTGTGCTTCATGATTTCTTAAGTTCACTAACATAAATCCAATATTGGAATTATCAGATACAACTGAAGTCATCCCAGTATATAACCAAACATCTCCATTCTTTGAAATATAGTTATATCCTTCCGATGTTTTAATCACACCTTCTTGACCAATCATAGAGTTAATCCAACCTTTTTGGTATTGTCCATAGTCATTTAATTCCTCATTAATTAAATATTCTGGATAAATACGATCAATCCATGTTGGTGCATTTTCAACACTATACTTTGTGGAAGTTCCATCCACTGGATTAAATAGAATCACACCATTCACTTGTCTTCTTGAATCAATTCCATCAAAGGTATAGGTTGTGCATACATACCACGGGTTCCCTTCTTCATCAATTTCAAAAGTTGGATCATAGAAGATTTCCGTTGGATATTGAAAACGGAGTTTTCGATATAAGTTTTCATTGAAATACGCACTTGGTACATAACGCATCTTTTGGGCTAAACGTACAAGTTGAGTTTCACCTGTCGTGGTATTGACGATGATATAACCTGGAATCCCTTCCCCACGATTACGCATATATTTAATAAAGCCATCATATGCAAGAGGAGTTACACGATAGGTTCCTTCTTTGTATGAAATTTGGCTATATTCATTAGATACCGAGAATTGAGAGACTAAATCTGTCATTTGACCCATGACTTTATCACCTAAGATTTGAGAACTTGAACGATCAATAATCGCCGTTTCATTAAAGCGATATGGTGGGATTTCATCAAAATCAACGGTACTTACATGAATACGCTCTGCATAAGCTTTGGCACGGAAAACAGGGGAGAAGATAGCGGTTGAAGCGACATATACAAGTAAAAAGACTAAGACAAGAATTCCTATAATCGTTAAAGAAGTCAATTTCCCGGTTTTACTTCGAGAATCCATCTTGAACTTAAAGTTTTTCCTATCTTTTGGAATTTCAATATTTGAAGAGTGCTTATAGAACAATAGGATATTGGTTCCGGTTACGATAAAAAGGAAAGCCCAGAAAGAAAGGCTGTGGATATTAATTGGTGGATGGAAACGGTAATACCAGATTCCTATAAAAAGAACCTGCATAAGAATTGAAAACAATAAATATTTCTTTGTGTTTTCTGTTTTTTTCGCTTGGGAAGTAATTAATACAACAATTAAATATCCAAATAATAAATACGCTGTTAATGCACTCATATAACATTCCTCCAATACATATCATTATAGTCCAAATCCAATTGTTTTCGAGGAGATACAAAATTTAAAGCGGCAGAGAAAGGGAAATAATAATGGGGAATACGTATATTAATAAAACTGTAAAATATAAAAAAGTTAAAAAAAGGCTTGCATATGGGTTTTTTCAGTAGTATGATACTAAAGCGCTCGCGTAGATGCGGGAGGTTGCCGGCACACTAAAATGCGTTGTCATGAGTGTGATAACCGGGGAATTTCCGCGGAGCGATCTGCTTATATATAGAGCAGAGTGAATATAAGGAGGAAAAATTCATGGCAAAAAACGCAGTAAGAATTCGTCTGAAGGCTTACGAGAGCAGAAACTTGGATGCTGCGAGTCAAAAGATTGTTGACACAGTAACCAATCATGGCGCTAAGAAAATTGTTGGCCCTGTTCCACTGCCTACAGAAAGAGAAGTCATCACGGTATTACGTGCTGTACATAAGTACAAAGATTCCCGTGAGCAATTCGAAATCAGAACTCACAAAAGACTAATTGAAATCATTGGTCCTAGTGCAGAAACGATTGATGCGCTAAGTAGATTAGATCTACCAAGTGGCGTAGACATCGAAATCAAATTATAAGAAAGGACCGGGTGATAAAGTATGAAAGGTATTTTAGGACGTAAGCTCGGCATGACACAGGTCTTCACAGAAAATGGAAACCTAATTCCAGTAACTGTGATTGAAGTATTACCAAACGTCGTGTTGCAAAAGAAAACAACAGAAGTTGATGGATACGAAGCATTACAACTTGGATATGAAGATGTAAAAGAGCAACGTAGCAACAAACCAACAATTGGTCACGCCAAGAAAGCAAACACTGCTCCAAAGAAATTCGTTCAAGAAATTAAAGCGGATGAATTATATGGAAATGTAGAAGTTGGTGCAGAATTAAAAGCAGATGTATTCGAAGTTGGAGATGTCGTTGATGTAACAGGAACATCAAAGGGTAAAGGATACAAAGGAACAATCAAACGTTATAACGCACATCGTGGGCCAGTTTCTCACGGTGGTAGTAAAAACATTCGTCACATTGGTTCCTTAGCAACAACAGGTCGTAACAACGGTCGTATTGAAAAGAACACACCAATGCCTGGACAAGATGGCGGCTTCACAACAACCAATCAAAACTTAACAATTGTTAAGGTTGATGCAGAAGAAGGATACATTCTTGTGAAGGGAAATGTTCCAGGACCTCGTAAGGGTTACTTGGTCATTAAAACAACTGTCAAGCCAGTGAAACATGTCAATGTAGAACCACTTATTTCTTATCAAAAGGAAGAAGAACCAAAGGTGGAAGAAGTAGTTGAAGAAACAGTTGTTGAAGAAGAAGCACCTGTTGAAGCGGTTGCTGAAGAAGTTGTAGCAGAAGAAACACCTGCTACAGAAGAATAGGAGGGTTAACAATGTCTAAGATTGATGTATTCAATTTGGAAGCGAAAAAGGTAAAGACCATTGAGCTCTCCGATGAAGTGTTTGGAATCGAACCAAACCAACAAGCAATGTATGATGCAGTTCTTGCTTATCAAGCAGGGTTAAGACAAGGAACACACTCTACATTAACAAGAGCGTTTGTTTCTGGAACGGGTAAGAAACCATTCCGTCAAAAAGGTACAGGTAGAGCTCGTCAAGGTTCTACACGTGCTACGCAATGGAGACATGGTGCAATCTCATTTGGACCTCATCCACGTAAATATGGAATGAAGTTAAACCGTAAAGTTCGTAAGTTAGCATTACGTAGTGCATTAAGTGAAAAACTATTAGGTAAAGATCTCACTGTATTAGAAAACATTAGCTTTGATGAAATCAAAACTAAGAAAGCAGTTAAACTTATGGAAGCATTTGGCTTCGATCGTACAACATTATTTGTCGCAGATGCACAAGAAGATTACGATAACGCATACTTCTCAATGAGAAATATTCCAAATGCACTATTAGTCGCAGTGAATGATCTCAATGTGTATGACATTGTCAACGCTGACAAGATTGTCTTCACAGAAGCAGCAGCCCTCAAGGCTGGGGAGGTACTTGCATAATGAGTGCTAGAGATATTCTGATTCGTCCTATTATCACAGAAAAATCAATGCGTGAAAATGCAGATGATAACAAAGTGGTATTCGAAGTAAAGAAGGGCGCAAATAAAACAGAAGTTGCCCAAGCAATTAAAGAAATCTACAACATTACTCCTGAAAAGGTTAATGTGATTAACGTTCATCCTAAGAAAAAGAGAATGGGACGTTATGTAGGAAAAACAAACGCGGTTAGAAAAGCGATTGTGAAATTACCAGAAGGACAAGATATTAGCTTGTTCAATGATGAGAACAAATAACATTGTTCAACTATCGGAGGAAGACGCGATCTCCGGATAAATTGCGAAAGGAAGAGAGAAAATGGCAATAATTAAGTATAAGCCAACGACGAATGGTCGTAGAAATATGTCTACGTTGTCGAATGATCGTATTACGAAGACAAAACCTGAAAAATCACTCGTTGTTGCGAAAAAGAAAACTGGTGGCCGTGGTAACACAGGTCGTATCACAACACGTCATCATGGTGGTGGCGCAAAACAAAAATACAGAATTATCGATTTCAAGAGAAATAAAGATAATATCGTAGGAACTGTAGCAGCAATCGAGTATGATCCAAATCGTAACGCAAACATTGCGCTCATCAACTACGTAGATGGTGAAAAACGTTACATCTTATGTCCTCAACAATTAGAAATAGGAAGTAAGGTTGTAAGCGGAGAAAGTGCAGATATTAAAGTTGGAAATGCAATGCAACTGAAGCACATCCCAGAAGGTACATTTGTACACTGCGTTGAATTAACACCTGGTAGAGGTGGACAAATGGCAAGAGCTGCTGGATGTTCTGCACAAATCTTAGGTTTCGATGGTCCATATGCAACATTACGTTTAAGCAGTGGTGAAGTTCGTAAAGTATTCTCTACTTGCCGAGCTACCATCGGTATCGTCGGAAATGAAGACTATAGCTTAATCAATATTGGTAAAGCTGGTCGTACAAGACACATGGGTATTCGTCCAACCGTACGTGGTTCTGCGATGAACCCAGTTGATCACCCTCACGGTGGTGGTGAAGGTAGAACGCCAATTGGACGTAAATCACCAATGACACCATGGGGCAAGAAAGCAATGGGTGTTAAGACACGCAAACATAAAAAAGCTTCAAATGCACTCATTATGAGTAGAAGAAAAGGGAAATAAACTGAAAGGAGATAGTTAAATGGCAAGAAGTGTAAAAAAAGGTCCATTCTGCGATGCACATCTAATGAAAAAAGTAGATGCCCAAAACGCAGCAAATAGAAAAGAAGTTATTAAAACTTGGTCACGCCGTTCAGTCATATTCCCAAGTTTCGTGGAACATACATTTGCGGTGTATAACGGAAAAGATTTCATTCCTGTTTATGTTACAGAAGATATGGTTGGACATAAATTAGGAGAATTTGTACAAACACGTCGTTTCGGTGGACATGGTGATAACAAGGTTGAAGGTCGTGGACAAGCAACCATTAATGTCAGCGGTTCTGGAAGTGCTCCAGCAGCAGCAGCACCTGCTGCACCGGCATCAGAAGACAAGGAAGCGTAGGAGGATAGAAATATGGATGTAAAAGCAACAGCGAAAACCGTACGTTATACTCCACGTAAAGTAAGACTTGTCTTGGATATGATTCGCGGTAAATCAGTAGAAGAAGCTCTCGCAATTCTACAATTCACACCAAATCATGCGGCAGATGCAGTCGCTAAGGTTGTCAAAAGTGCAGCAGCGAATGCATCTCACAATCATCAATTAGATGAAAGTAACTTAAAGATTAAGAGTTGCTATGCGGACGAAGGAATTGTACTAAAGCGCTACATGCCTAGAGCAAAAGGAAGTGCTTCACAAATCCTCAAGAGAACGAGCCACATCACAGTAGTGGTTTCAGATGATTAAGAAAGGAAGGTCATTATAGATGGGACAAAAAGTTAGCCCAATTGGCATGCGCGTAGGTGTCATTCGTGATTGGGAATCAAGATGGTACGCAGATAAAGCTAAATATGGTGATCTTCTAAATGAAGACATTAAGATCCGTAAGCTAATTGAAAAAGAATTAAAAGATGCATATGTATCTCGTATTGAGATTGAACGTACTTCAGATGCAGACTGCAAAGTGGTTATTCGTTGCTCGAGACCTGGTGCGGCTGTTGGTAAATACTCTAAGAAAAATGATTCTAAGAGCGAAGTTCGTAAAGACGGAAAAGATAAAGCAGAATTACTAAAAGAAAGTTTAACAAAACTTACTGGTGGTAAGAATATCAAATTAGAATTCGTTCAAATTGCAAATCCAGATTTAGATGCAACAATCGTTGCTAGACATATCTGCGAACAATTAGAACAACGTCAATCATTCCGTATTGCACAAAAGAAAGCAATCCAACAAACAATGCGTTCTGGTGCAAAAGGAATTAAAACACTTGCTTCTGGTCGTTTAGGCGGTGCTGAAATCGCTCGTTCAGAAGGTTATTCACAAGGTGTTGTTCCCCTTCATACATTACGTAGTGATATCGACTACGCAAATGATGAAGCGCACACAACATACGGTAAGTTAGGTGTTAAGGTTTGGATCTGTCGTGGGGAAGTATTACCTGGACAAATGGTTAAGGAACCTGAGGCACCTCAAAATGGTGGTCGAAATGATCGTCGTGGACGTACAGGCGGAGCTGCTCGTCGTACACGTCGTCCAGCAAAACCTACTGAGGAACAAGCTGCTGCTCCAGTTGAGGCAGCCGCAACTCCTGAAGTAGTGGAAGCTGCGCCAACCCCTGAAGTTGTAGAGGGAGGGAATGATTAATTATGTTAATGCCTAATAGAACAAAATATAGAAGACCTCATCGCCTCAGTTATGAAGGCCGTGCGAAAGCAGGACGCGAAGTAACATTTGGAGAATTCGGGTTAGTAGCAGATGAAGGTGCATACGTAAGTAGTAACCAAATCGAAGCTGCCCGTATTGCGATGACACGTTATATGGACCGTGGTGGAAAGGTGTGGATTAAAATCTTCCCACACTTAGCACGAACAAAGAAACCTCTCGAAGTACGTATGGGTTCTGGTAAAGGTGCTCCTGATCATTGGGTAGCTGTTGTACAACCAGGAAGAGTTCTCTTCGAGATTGGTGGAGTAAGCGAAGAAGTAGCACGTGAAGCGCTACGTCTTGGAGCAAACAAACTCTGTGTCAAGACTCGCTTTGTAAAAAGAGCGGAGGGTAAATAAACATGAATGTTAAAGAAATTAGAGATTTAAGTAACGAAGAACTTCAAAAGGAAATCGTTGCGCTAAAAGAAGAACTATATAACCTCCGTTTTGCACAAGCAACTGGCGGGTTAGAGAATCCAGCGCACATGAAAGATGTACGTAAAACAATTGCACGTATTATGACTGTTATGACAGAACGTGCAAACAATGAATAAAGGAGGGCAAAGTGATGGATAGAAATAGTCGTAAAGTATTACGCGGCGTCGTCATATCTGACAAGATGGATAAGACAATCGTTGTAAAAATCGAAACCACAAAGAGTCATCCTTTATATGGAAGACAAGTCAAGTATTCTAAAAAGTTTAAAGCACATGACGAGAATAATGAAGCGGGTGTTGGAGATACAGTAGAGATCATGGAAACAAGACCTCTATCAAAAGATAAACACTTCCGTCTCGTTAAGGTTGTTGAAAAAGCAGTAATTCTATAGAGCACTAGGAGGAGAAAGCTATGATTCAAAACGAAAGTAGATTGAAAGTTGCTGATAATACTGGTGCTAAAGAGTTACTAGTAATCCGCTGCCTAGGTGGTAGTAGACGTCGATCAGCAAACGTAGGCGATGTTGTAGTATGTACAGTAAAACATGCAATTCCAAATGGTTCTGTTAAAGAAGGACAAGTTGTAAAGTGTGTTATCGTACGTTCCGTATATGGCTTACGTAGAGAAAACGGTAGTTATATTAAATTTGATGAAAACGCAGCAGTTATTATCAAGGATGATATGACGCCACAAGGAACACGTATATTTGGTCCTGTAGCTAGAGAACTTCGTGATAAAGGTTACATGAAGATTGTGTCTTTAGCTCCAGAGGTACTATAGGGAGGTCGCAAAGATGAAAATTAAAACTGGTGATACTGTTATCGTTAAAAGCGGCCACTATAAAGGCACAACAGGTGAAGTTAAAGCAGTAAATCGTAAAACCAATAAGATTATTGTGGAAGGTGTAAACATTGTTAAACATGCATTAAAACCTACACAAGCAAATCCAGATGGTGGCATCGTTGAACATGAATCTGCAATTGATGCATCGAATGTTATGCTTTATGACGCAAAGGCTAAGAAAGCTATTAAAGTAAAAGCTGGTGTTGATAAGAATGGAAAAAAGATTCGTATCAATGCAGAAACAGGAAAAGAAGTTAAGGGAGGCAAGAAGTAATGAATCGTCTTGAACAAAAGTATGTAGAAACTGTTAAACCTTCCTTAATGAAGGACTTCAATTATTCTTCTCCTATGCAATGTCCAAAGATTGAAAAAGTCGTTATCAACTTTGGTATAGGAGATGCAATTGCGAATCCTAAATTATTAGAAGAAGCAGTGAATGAATTAACACAAATTTCTGGTCAAAAACCAGTTATCACAAAAGCAAAGAAATCCATTGCGAACTTCAAACTTCGTGAAGGAATGGCAATTGGATGTAAGGTTACATTACGTGGAGAAAGAATGTATGACTTCTTAGATAAGTTAATCAACATTTCACTCCCACGTGTACGTGACTTCCGTGGCGTATCCCCAACTGCATTCGATGGACGTGGGAACTACACATTAGGTGTTAAAGAACAACTTATTTTCCCAGAAATCAACTTCGATAAAGTTGGCAAGATTCGTGGAATGGATGTTGTTATCGTAACAACTGCAAAAACAAATCAAGAAGCATACGCTTTATTAGAAAATTTAGGTATGCCATTTGCAAAGAGGGAGGGCTAAAACATGGCAAAGACATCACAAAAAGTTAGACAAAGTCGTCCAGCAAAGTTCTCTACTCGTGCATATACACGTTGTGAACGTTGTGGAAGACCACACTCTGTATTAAGTAAATATAAGTTATGCCGTATCTGCTTCAGAGAATTGGCTTATAAAGGTCAAATTCCTGGCGTTAAGAAGGCTAGTTGGTAAAGGAGGAACAAATTATGAATATGACAGATCCTATCGCTGATATGCTTACAAGAATTCGTAATGGTGTACAAGCGAACATGGAAACAGTTGAAGTGACTCCAGTATCGAAAGTAAAAGTTGAAATTGCTAAAATTCTAAAACAAGAAGGATACATCTCTAACTATGTCGTTTCTGGAGAAGGTATTGAAAAGAAAATGACAATCACATTGAAATATGGACCAGATAAACAAAAAGTAATCAGTGGTATTAAACGTATTTCAAAACCGGGATTACGCGTTTACGCAAAACAAAACGCAATTCCTAAGGTCCTTAATGGACTAGGCATCGCTATCATCTCTACCTCACAAGGTATGATGACAGATAAGGATGCACGTAAGAACCATGCGGGTGGCGAAGTTGTCGCTTACGTTTGGTAAGAAGAAAGGAAGAACATATGTCACGTATCGGAAATAAGACGATTACCATTCCTGCTGGTGTAGAAGTTACCATCAACGAAGGCAATGAGGTGACAGTAAAAGGACCTAAGGGAACTCTTACTCGTAAATTCTCTAGTTTAATGGGAATCGAAAACAAGGATGGTGTGATTACAGTTACACGTCCTAATGAAGAAAAACACACAAAACAATTACATGGCACAACTCGTGCATTATTAAACGCAATGATTAATGGATGTCACGAAGGATATACCAAAACATTACAAATTGTAGGTATTGGTTACCGTGCTGCATTACAGGGCAAAAAGTTAACGCTTGGCTTAGGATTCTCTCATCCAGTTGAATTCGAAGTACCAAGTGATCTAACGGTTGAAGTTCCTGACGCAAATACGATTAATGTTTCTGGCATTGATAAACAAAGAGTTGGTCAATTTGCGGCAGTAGTTAGAGCTGCTAAGAAACCAGAACCTTATGGCGGTAAGGGAGTTCGTTATAAAGATGAGCATGTACGTCGTAAAGAAGGTAAGACGGCTGCTGCTAAGAAGTAATAGGAAGGAGTACGCGAAATGATTAAGAAAACAAAAAAGAATGAAGAACGTATTCGTCGTCATAAAAGAGTGCGTCGCATTGTAAGCGGAACTCCTGAGTGCCCAAGATTAAATGTGTTCCGTTCTAACAAACACATTTATGCACAAGTAATTGATGACACAACTGGAAATACATTATGTGCTTCTAGTACAGAAGTATTAAAGGTTAAGAACGGTGGCAATATTGATGCAGCGAAAGAAGTTGGTGCAGATATTGCGAAGAAATGTCTTGATGCCAAGATTGAATCAGTTAAGTTCGATCGTGGTGGATATGTATATCATGGTAGAGTCAAAGCGTTAGCTGAAGCAGCACGTGAAGCAGGCTTAAAATTCTAAGGAAAGGAGAGAACAATTATGGCTGAACAAAACAATCGTAAACAACCAAGAAGACCTCGTGAACCAAAAGAGTTCGAAGAAGTTGTTGTCTCCATTAACCGTGTAAGTAAGACTGTTAAAGGTGGACGTAGAATGCGTTTCTCTGCATTAGTTGTCGTTGGTGACAAAAAGGGAAGAGTTGGATTTGGAATGGGCAAAGCTGCAGAAGTTCCAGATGCAATTAAAAAAGCAACAGAAGCAGCGAATAAATCTGTAATCCGTGTGCAACTCGTTGAAGATAACCGTACAGTTCCTCATCTCTATAAGGGAATTCATGGCGCTAGTACAGTTATGTTAAAACCTGCTGCTCCTGGTACTGGAGTTATCGCTGGTGGTGCTGTACGTTCAATTCTTGAACTTGCAGGAATTAATGATGTGTTATCGAAGGTTATTGGTAGTCGTACTGCAGTTAACGTAGTAAGAGCTACATTCGATGCCTTAAAGAATATGCGTACAGTTAATCAGGTTGCGAAGAACCGTGATCTAAAAGTGAAAGAAGTTAGATAAGGAGGAACACCATGAAGTTGAATGAATTGAAACCAACCGAAGGTGCACGTTTTACAACCAAACGTTTAGGACGTGGACAAGGCAGTGGACAAGGGAAAACTGCTGGTAAAGGTCATAAGGGTCAAAATGCACGTAGTGGCGGAGGCGTCGCTATTGGCTTCGAAGGTGGACAAACACCTCTTTATAAAAGAATACCTATGC
Source organism: Solobacterium sp. (assembly GCA_017515505.1). Taxonomy (GTDB): domain Bacteria; phylum Bacillota_I; class Bacilli_A; order Erysipelotrichales; family Erysipelotrichaceae; genus Bulleidia. The sequence continues at coordinate 5,279 of JAFWFT010000053.1, read as the reverse complement.
GTGGATTCACAAACATGAATCGTAAAGAATATGCGATTGTCAATGTTGAATCATTAAATTGCTTCGATGATGGAACAACTGTTGATTTTGCTGGATTAAAAGAAGCAGGACTTGTTAAGAAGAGATTAGATGGATTAAAGATTCTAGGAAATGGCAAGTTAGAAAAGAAATTAACTGTTCGCGCAAATAAGTTTACGAAGTCAGCTCAAAAAGCAATTGAAGAAGCAGGCGGAACAGTAGAGGTATTGTAGTATGTTATCTACCTTTGCTAGCTTCTTTAAGAATAAAGAGATTCGTAATCGTATCTTCTTTACTCTATTGATGCTACTGATTTATCGTGTAGGAGCAGCTATCCCTGTGCCAGGTGTCAATGCTGACATGCTTGCAGCACAGATTTCGGATAACTCAATCCTAAGTATGATGAACTTGCTTGGTGGTGGAGCATTTGAAAGAATGTCTGTGTTTGCACTTGGTGTAGGACCATACATTACTGCAAGTATTATCATTCAGTTACTCAGTATGGATGTTATTCCAGCACTAACTGAACTAGCGAAGTCTGGACAATCAGGTAGAACAAAGATTGATCAAATCACAAGATATCTAGGAGTTGTATTAGCGTATGTTCAATCCTTCTCGATGGTCTATGGATTTGATAAACAATATGGAATTCTAGAAAACAGTAGTTTATCGAATTACCTTTATGTATCAACCATCTTAACAGCGGGTGTTATGTTCCTGTTATGGATTGGAGATCGTATTAGTGTAAAGGGAATTGGAAATGGAATTTCCATCATTATCTTTGCTGGAATCGTAGCGAATATGCCTGCGAACTTCGTACAGGTATATAACATTATGGTTAGCGGAACGAGTCAAGGTGCTGTATTTAGCGGTGTCTTACAGTTCGCATTATATTGTATTGTCTATTTACTCATTATCGTTGGAGTTGTTATTATGCAACTAGCGGTTCGTAAAATACCAATTCAATATAGTTCTAGTACAAATGTAAGAGGTGGTAATGATATCACTTATCTTCCATTTAAAATCAATTCAGCAAGTGTAATTCCTGTCATCTTTGCTTCCGCAATTATGACAGCACCACAGATTGTATTAAGTTTCTTCAATCAAGAAGCTTATCAAACACTAAGTAATTTCCTTAGTTTACAAAAACCAATTGGTTTAACAATCTATGCGTTGCTTACATTCTTATTTACCTTCTTCTATACCAACCTACAAGTTGATCCAGAAAAGGTAGCTGAAAATCTAGGAAAGAGCGGTGCCTATATTCCTGGTATCCGTCCTGGAACAGAAACAAAAACTTACTTGAAAAAAGTACTCAACCGCATCACAGTCTTAGGTGCAATTGCCTTAGTTGTGATTGCTGTCATTCCACATTTAATCCCAATGGTTACTTCACTACCAAGTTCAGTATCCATTGGTGGAACAGGTATCATCATTGTGGTCGGTGTTGCGATGGAGACTGTATCACAGTTGAAAGGACAACTCACGCAAAAATCATACCAAGGGTTCTTAAAGTAATCAGGGAGGAATAAAGATGAATATACTGATTATGGGTCCTGCAGGTGCAGGTAAAGGAACAATGTCTGAAAGAATTATTGCGGAGTATGACATTCCTCATATTTCTACAGGAGATATGTTGAGAGAAAACGTACGTAATGAAACACCATTAGGTTTAGAAGCTAAAACCTATATGTAATCTGGTAAGTTAGTACCAGATGAACTCATTAACGCTATGGTTGAGAAAAGACTCCAAGAGAAAGATTGCGAGAAAGGATATCTATTAGATGGATTCCCACGTACATTAGTACAGGCAGAGGAATTCTCCAAAATCGCAAATCGTATCAACAAACCAATTCAAGCAGTGGTTGCGCTTGAAGTTGGAATTGAAGCCTTGGAACAAAGAATTACAGGCAGAAGAATCTGTCCAAAGTGTGGAGCAATCTTCCATATGCAGAGTCATCCACCAAAAGTGGAAGGAATCTGTGATGAGTGTGGAGGAGAAATCATCCAAAGAAAAGATGATACTCTCGAACAACTCCAAGTCAGAATGGAAGAATATGAGAAGAGTACAAAACCAGTTATTGAATTCTATGAGAAACAAGGTTTAGTACGACACATCGATGCGTCTAAGACGCAAAGTGAAGTCTTCGCACTTGTGAAAGAGGCTTTAGGAAAGGTTGCGGAATAAGAAATCTAGTGCGAGAACTAGATTTCTCGCACTGACTTCCTATGAACCAGAAAGAGAGAATGAATGGGGAAACAAGACGTCATTGAAATGGATGGAATTGTTGAAGAAACATTACCTAATGCTAATTTCAAGGTGAAACTTCAAAATGGTATGGAGATTCGTGCTCACGTTGCTGGTAAAATCCGGATGAATTACATACGCATTTTACCAGGCGATCGGGTCACCGTAGAAATTTCACCTTATGACTTAACACGTGGGCGTATTACCTATCGGCATAAGTAGTCGAAAAAGGATTATGCTAGGAGGAATGAAACATGAAAGTTAGACCAAGTGTAAAACCAATTTGTGATAAATGCAGAGTCATTAAACGTAGAGGCGTTATAATGATTATCTGTGAAAATCCAAAACACAAACAAAGACAAGGTTAAGAAAAAGGAGAAAGAAATTTATGGCACGTATTGCTGGGGTTGATATTCCTGCTAATAAACGAGTAGTAATATCACTAACCTATATTTACGGGATTGGATTAAGTACTGCTAAAGAAATTCTCAAAGCTTGCGGTATTGATGAAAATCTACGTACAAAAGATCTTACAGACGAACAAGAAAACGCAATCCGTCAATATGTAGACAATATTAAAACGGAAGGTGATCTTCGTCGTGAACGCGCTTTAAATGTAAAGCGTTTAATGGAAATTGGCTGTTATAGAGGAATGCGTCACAGACGTGGATTACCAGTAAACGGTCAAAGAACACGCACAAATGCTCGTACACGTAAAGGACCACGTCGTACTGTAGCAAATAAGAAGAAATAGTAACGGGAGGAAATGAAATATGGCAGGTGCTAAGAAATCGGCCGGAAAATCCGTCCGTAAAAAGAAAGTAAAGCGTAATGTAGTCAAGGGTGTCGCACACATCCATTCTACATTCAATAACACAATCGTAACGATTGCTGATGAAGCGGGAAATGTAATTGCGTGGAGTTCTGCAGGAGCTCTTGGTTACAGAGGTTCTCGTAAATCAACACCTTATGTTGCTCAACTTTGCGCTGAAGCAGCTGGTAAAGCAGCAGTAACACAAGGTATGAAGTCGGTAGAAGTAAATGTTAAAGGTCCAGGTCCTGGACGTGAAGCGGCAGTTCGTTCTTTACAAACTGCAGGTCTAGAGATTACAGCAATTAATGATGTGACTCCAATTCCTCATAATGGTTGTCGTCCACCAAAGAGACCACGTGGTTAATGAGCATAAGGAGGAAAATGCATGCAAAAATTTGAACGCGCCGATTTTGATGTAAAAGAATATGTTGAATCTGAAAACTATGGGAAATTCGTTCTTTCTCCATTAGAAAGAGGATTTGGAACTACAATTGGCAATGCCTTAAGACGTGTCCTCTTATCCTCTTTACCAGGAGCCGCAGTTTTCTCTATTAAAGTAGATGGTGTATACCATGAATTCACAACAATCCCAGGTGTGAAAGAAGATGTCTCGATGATTATTCTTCAACTCAAACAATTGATTATGACAATTGATGATGATGAAGTATATACATTACAGATTTCTGCAAAGGGACCTGGTGTTGTTACAGCTGGTGATATTCTATGTCCAGCACAAGTAAATGTATTAAATAAAGATTTAGAGATTGCGCATCTTGAAAAGGGAGCAACTCTAGAGATGGAATTAAAAGCGAAGAATGGTAGAGGGTATGTTGGTAGTGATATGAACAAACTTCTTAACCAAGGTAGTTCTCAAGGTATTGGAACTGTCTTCACAGATTCTATCTATACGCCTATCCAAAAAGTATCTTACAACGTTGATCCAACTCGTGTAGGACAAGATACAAACTATGATAGCTTAACAATGGAAGTATGGACAGATGGGTCTATTAATCCACAAAAAGCTTTATCGATGGGTGCAAAAATCTTAGTTGATCATTTAGATATTATTGCGAGCTTAAGTGATGAAATCGTTACAATGGATAACGTACTCAAAGAAAGTAGCACAGAAGCTCCAAGTAAATCACAACAAATGATGATTGAAGATTTAGACTTATCTGTTCGTTCATATAACTGCTTAAAAAGAGCAGGTATTCAAACGGTTGATGAGTTAACACAAAAGACCGAGGATGAGATGATGAGAGTCCGCAACCTCGGAAAGAAATCATTAAAAGAGGTTAAGGACAAGCTAATAGAACTCAATCTTGGCTTTAAGTCCTTCGAATAAAGGAGGAAGTCAAAATGTGGAATCGTAGATTTGGTAGAACAGCTGATCATCGTAAAGCAATGTTAAGAAACCTCGCTACTTCTGTTATTCTATATGGTCGTGTAGAAACAACAGAAGCAAAAGCGAAAGATATGCGTTCAGTTGTAGATGAACTCATTACATTAGGTAAGAAAGGTGATCTCGCTGCACGTAGAAGAGCAGCTGCATATGTACGCAATGTTGTCGCAGATAAAGAAACACAACAAACGGTACTACAAAAATTATTTGATGAAGTAGCTCCGAAGTATGCTGACCGTAATGGTGGATACACAAGAGTTATCAAAACTGGAACACGTCGTGGAGACGGTGCTCCAATGGCCTTCATTGAATTAGTATAAGATGAAAGCTCCTAGAAATAGGAGCTTTTAAATGGAGATAATTATATAGTAGAAAAATATTAAAATTATGATAAAATAATACTACATGGAGGATACAACTATGACCATTTACCCATCAGCAAAAATAAGACAAAACTATAATGAAATTTCTAAAGAATGCAAAGAAACAAACGAACCTATTTATCTTACTAAAAATGGTGAAGGTGATTTGGTTGTAATGAATATCGAAGCCTTCAATAGAAGAGAAAAAATGCTAAAACTAAGAGAAGAATTATTGGCAGTAGAAGAAGATAGAATGGCTGGAAGAAAAGGAATAAGTATTGATGATCTAGATAAGAAATTGGATTTACTAATTGAGGATTTGTAATGAAATATAAAGTTATTGTTTCTGATAAAGCCAGTGAAATGTTGCAAAGGCATATAGCTTTTATTGCTAATGTTTCTAAAAAATCAGCAATAGATAAGAAGAAAGAGATT
>JAFWFT010000004.1 GCA_017515505.1 Solobacterium sp. | reverse complement strand
TGAACCTGTGACCCCTTGATCCCAAATCAAGTGCACTACCAAGCTGTGCTACATCCCGTTAATGGCGCGCCGAACAGGAATCGAACCCGTAACCTCCTGGTTCGTAGCCAGACACTCTATCCAGTTGAGCTATCGGCGCAAAACACTTTTAGAGTGCTTAAATATCTTATCAAACTGTGTGGTTATTTGCAAGTACCTAATGATATATAAAAAGAAGAGGATAAAAGATTTCTCTTTTATCCCCTATGATTTGAGTGCTTGTTTTTGACATATAATAAGCCTACTAGCACAAAGACACTTGTGAATGCCATCAAGAGATAGCGACCAATGTGACTTGTATCCCCTGTATTTGGAACGATCAATTTTTCACTCATTGGTTTTGTTGTCGTATTTGGTTGAATCGTTTCTTGAATCACATGTTCCGTAATATTGGAAGAATGTCTAGGTTCATGAAGAGATAGATTCATCTTTTCAATATCTGCATCAAAGTTTGCTTGATTGTAGATAGAACCTTTATTTTGAATAACTTTTACGGTGAAAGAAACGGTTTTTGTTTCATTGGGTTCTAAATCACCAAGATACCATTCCACACGATTCTTATTCGCATTCATAATCCCTTCATTACTCTTCACAAACTTTGTGCCTTTTGGGATTACATCTGTAATCATTGTATCTTTTGATACTTCTCCTCCACGATTCACAATCATTAAGTGATAGGTTACTTCATCCCCTTCTTTAACGATAGGTGCTGTTGGAGATGTTTTACGAACTTCTAAAGTAGGAGGTATGGCTTCATTTCCAATCCCATGAATGACTTCATTTGTCGATTTGAAATCGTCTATTTGATCGGTATCAGAACGATATATCGCATGATTCTTGATGAGACCAGAAGCATCTTCTTTGACTTTTACCTGATAGGTAATCTTTTGATTCTCTAATGGTTTTACTTCTGGAATTGTAAAAATGAGTATGCCATCTTCATATTTCCCTTCATGACTCGCACTTCCTAATACATACTCTACTTCTTTTGGTAATGCATCATAGATGATTGTATTTTTAGATGGATGATTACCTGTATTTACGATGGATAAAGAATATTCAATAACTTGTCCACCTTCTACATTCGTACCTGGTTTTGGATTTGCGTTTTTATAGATAGAAACTAAATCTCCTTTCATCACAAAGGTAGGTGTATGGTTTTCTACCTTGTTCGTTTGCATCTCTTTTGTATCAACTTCTACAGTTGCGATATTTGAGAAGTAAACGCCTAAACGCATTGTTTCAACCACAAAGGAAACACTTCCCGTTGAATGAGGTTGGATTATAATATCCCATTCAAGTTCTCTTGTATCGCTATGGTATGTGCCTTCCTTTGAACAAGATACATATCTTGTATAATCTGGTAAGACATCTACAATATGCACTTTTTTCTCTGTCGCTCCTACGTTTTCAAAAGAGATGGTATATGTTAATTCTTTTCCGACATCCACCATCTTTCCATCCACATCATTTCCGTGAATTGTCACGGTTTTAATTGGATCTTTTATAACTGGATTTTCAACAGGATTACTAGATACTTCTATATCATCAAATAGAACCTTTGCTTGGTTCTTTATTTCTTTTCCTTTTTGTCCTTCTTTTACAGAAGCCTTAAAAGAAAGGACTATTTCTTGTGTAGGAATCATTGTGAGATCCCATAAGACTTTATCATCTAAATAAGTCCCATCATAATTCGCTTCTATAAAGGTTAAAGAGGAAGATAATGCATCCTCCACATGAACTTTCTTCACCATATCCGTGATATTTTTTACATGGATATAGTAAACAAGTACATCCCCTTCATCTACCATCGAATGATTCATCTCAATTTCTTGTTCAGTGGAAACTGCTTTTATGGGAGGTTGTGGTGTATAGTTGATTACTTCATTGGAATCGATGGTCTGATGATCAACGGTTACACTTGCGATATTTCTAATCTTTACACCATTCTGCTTTGGTTTTACATGAATGGAAAGTGTGATCGTTTCTTTGGATGGAATGGTTATTTTACCTGTCACTTGATGTGTATCTTTATGGTAGATAAGATTTTGATCACTAGAAATATACTCTACATATTCATCTAAAGAATCTTTAAATTCATATTCTTTTGAAATGGATGTAGGATTATTGATTTCTACTTCATAAATATATTCTTCCCCAAGTTTAAGATACTGATTCTCTTTATTGATCCCTTCTAGATTTTTAATTGTTTTAACTGGCGCTTTTTGAATATGGATGGTTTCTTCTGTTTCTTTATTTGGATCTAACCCTTCTGTTTCAATCATCACTTTATTCGTAATCGAATCTTCTTCCTCTTGTGTAATTCTTACGGTTACCGTTAAAACAATCTTTCCCTTTGCCGGAAGTTTTCGTTCCCATTTTATTGAACCATCTTTATATTCTCCTTCATAATCACTGCTAAGATATGTAACACCTTTTGGTAATGTATCCGTAATGCGATAGATTCGTTCATATGCAGTTGGATTTTCAACGGTAATCTCATAAACAACCACATCATCTTTTCGCATTAATTTCATATTATCTTTAACTTTTTTAATAGGATCAGGTTGTTTCACAAAAGACACCTTTATATGATGATCCCTTGTAATATTTGAAAATAGATATTCATTTTTATAATCCTTTTGGTTTACTTTTTCTTGATCTACTTCTATCGTATTTAGAATATATCCAGGATTTGGTTTATAGTGAATGGCTCTAGATTCTCCTTCTGGTATCTGATGAATAGATTCATCAATGATTCCATTCTCCACTTCCGTTTTAATATGATACGTTTTTTCAAAAGTTGCATAGATTTCATGATTCTCTTGAATATCTGTAAATGAATATTCGTTTAAATGATTCGTTAAACTAATACGTTCTCCATCAACTTCTAGTTTTGTCAATTCATAGCCTTTATAGGGCGTATATGCAATCGTACGATTCTGACCTGGAATAATACCATATTCAGATGGTGTAATCCTTCCATTTTGGACATTTGTTTCAATTTTATAGTTAAATTCCCATGAATCAATGACAATACCTCTTGCGTAACCAGCTTCCATCTTTAGTGTGATAGAAGAAGTATCAAAAGCAATAATTGCCAGCATCTTTTTCCAAGTATCACTTCCCCATTCTGGCTGATTATTCCCCGCAAAAATAAGATCTGTTCCATATATACGATCTCCATTAATCCCTAAATAATTCCCTTCATACACATAACACATCTCATACTCCTGTGGGGTTACTGCATCAGGGATATCTGTTCCATTCCAATATTCACTTTTCTTATCTAAATTGGCAATCATCATAAAGCCAGGTAATTGAATAGGAACTTCATTTTCTTCATCATCATAATAATAAAAGTCATATCGCATGGTTACTGAACCTTTATGATTCTGTTGATTACCGATTGCCCCAACTGCTAGAAGTTGATCATTACCATAACGAGATGTCATCCCACTATCAACATGTAGCGCTGTTTCTTTAGCCCAAATATCTCTTGTTTTACCATCAATGAATCTTTGGTATTTTGTCTTATAAATAGTTTTCACATCATTGATGTTTTTTCTTTCTAATACAGTTTGTGCACCAAATGAGAAATTACGATACTTTTCAGGAATTTCATATTCAGAACGAATGATTTTTAATTTACTTGTCTCATTATGAATTGTTCTTAATAAAGGACGATCCTCAATAATATGTAAAGATAATAAAGGAACCGTAGATGGATTATATGAATAGCCCTCCTTTAAAATTGGACGAAAGGCATAATTCGTAATGATATGTTCTAAATAATTGGTTTCTGGATCTTTCCCACAATAAACCCAAT
>JAFWFT010000052.1 GCA_017515505.1 Solobacterium sp. | reverse complement strand
GTTAAGCCTGTGTATTCAATGATTTTATCAATTGGTTCGTTTGCGTTTCTCATTATAATAGCTATTTTTCTACGCTCTTTATCTTCACCTTTTACAATGCCTTTTTTGATACCTCTTGCTTCACCTTCTTCAAATCCACTTTCATACATTGTTTTTCCAAAACGGTCTTGATCAAATGTCTCTAGAATCATACCCTTTACCTCCGCTTTATGCTTTATCAATAATGGATAAATGATGAATTCTTTTGGTAGGTTATTATATGTCTGTTCTACCGCCTCATCTAATGACATTGTATCACGATATGACACTATCATATCATTAATCCAACAGTATTCTTCTAGTGCCTGACAAGCATCTTTTAGAGAATCGTTCATTCCTTTATTGATGTTATAGTGTTCCGCAACGAGTTCTATATTTGGTGAACCTTTATAGTGTGTGCTAAACCTTTCTTCTTCATATTCACCTGTTTCTCTTGAGCCATTATAGAAGACAATAAAGCGTGGATTTGGAAGAGGAATTGAACTAATTTTGTATAGATCAATATTTCTCTTTTGAAGATACCCTTCTAGAACCTTTGCGTAATACAACAAGAAACGAATCGTCATATTTTTAGAAGGTGTTGTTTGGTGCTCCATCATCATTAAGTTATCCTCAATGATGAATGAAACATCATTATGCATCCCTAAATAAATAACGTTATCAATCGTTGTCATTTCAATGTCTTCAGGATTTGTGTAATTCGAATGATTGAGCGCATTGTAGAGGGAAAGTAACCATTCTTTGTGGTCACTTCTTCCAAAAATAAAACGAAATAGGGAATCTTTGTGTTTTCTAGTAATCATTATGACTACCTCCTTCACCTATTTCATTCGCTCATTTTTGAATTCTCCTCAAAAAAAACTGTTACTTTTTTAAAAGTATGATTAATAAGAAAACCACTTCTAATTTAGAAGTGATTCATCTTTCTTACAGTATTCCGAATAAATTGTATCCCCAATTTTAATCCACTCATCTAAATCCATCATCCAAATATAATCATCGACTGTTAGGATTTCTTGTTTAAGGAGTTTAATTAATTCTTCATCTGTGAATGGACCAAATTTGTTTCCATCACCTTTTGTGTAATACCAAATTTTATTCATTAACCTCCTCCTCCTTGACTAGAAGAACCCTCACCGCTTTGTCCATCTTCATATTTATAATGGTAAGTAGCTTTTGCCTCACTTGTAGAATAGAGTTTCGTATCTACAGGAAAAGCTCTAATCGTAATTGGATACTCTGTATCATTCGTTAATTTATCAGCAGGAATGGTTACACTTCCACCATCTGCTGGCAATGTTTCTCCATTGATTGTAATCTCATAACGCTCTACAAGTTCAGGCTCTAGCGTTTTAAAGCCGATTGTCAAATCATGATTGTCATTGATTTTGTAACTCGTAATACTTGGTTCAGGTAAAGGTTGTACAATTACTGGAGCTTGGTATGTGAAGGTAGTCGTACCCGCTTCACTCTCTGAATATTTGCCGGTATTGTTTGACATCGCTGTTACAAAAATCTTATATTCTTTGTCATTTGCCATACTGGATGCATCTAAGTCAACTGAAGTTCCTTCCACTTTTTGTACTAGACTTTCAATTGCGACATTATAGTAATCTGCATTTTGCACAGCGTTCCATGTTACTGTTAAT
>JAFWFT010000051.1 GCA_017515505.1 Solobacterium sp. | reverse complement strand
TAGTAGGTATGATTCTTTATCGAGATATCCATATCGCGATCAACGAAGTCGACAACTCATTAAACAATATCTCACCTCTGAAGAGATTGAATATATTATTGAATATTCCATAGAACCGAACTTATTCATTTCTTTTATTCAAGCAGAAGGATTTAATATTTATCATGCTGCGGAATATAAAAAACTGAGTGAAGTATTATGGAATGAATCTCCGCAAAGAATTGTAGATATGATAGAAGAAACCTATGAGATCATTGATACAGATACATTGATCGAATTCCTACATAGTTATTCTTATGATGCATTATTAACCTTTATTCGTGGAAAAGATCCATATGGTAAAGGAAGTGAACTTGTGATGTATGCTTCTAATGTAGATGTATGGTTGGATGATAAACATACCGTTTCTACCTATACTCCACAATATTTAATGGCTTTACGAGAGAGTATTCCATCAAAAGGAAATGTGATTGTATCTGAAATGATTCAAGATCCTTTAACAAACTTATGTAATGATATTAATTCTTCTTTTAAGAGTACACAGGGATGTGGAGGATTAGAAGTTGAAAAAGGATATCTCTCTTATGAAAGAATGATGGATTATGCAGAAGCAAATGAACGTTTCACACCTGGTCATAATGAACATCAATTAGGCTTGGCTATTGATTTTGCGGTTCCAGGTATCTTACATGATGATTTTCACTTAACCGAACAATCCTTATGGTTACAAGATAATGCTTGGAAATATGGATTTGTAAGAACCTATACGGAAGGGGATGAAGAAATAACTGGGCAAGTTGCGAGTTCAACACATTATCGATATGTTGGCAAAGAACTTGCTAGAATGATTCATGATTCTGACTCCACTTTCGCAAAATATGCATTAATCGCTATGAAATAAAAAAAACTTCCTAACCTAGGAAGTTATTATTCTTTATAATTCGAACTAATTCATCTTGAATGAGTTTTTGTTTACCTCTTGAATATAAGACATTTGTTGTGGATTTACCAACTTGTTTGACAGTATGATCTGGACTCTTTTTATAATCTTTTCGAATTGCTCCATAGAGAAATAACAATTCTAGAATTTGTTGAGGAGTTAATTTGATTTTCCTTTTCTTTCCTTCCTCTTCCATTTTATGAATCGTTTCACTTAATCCTTCTGAATGTTTAGAAATAGTTTCAATATTCGCACTTAAATGATTAAGGGATTTTAATAATGTAGGGAGTTTCACAATCGTCATCATTAAGAAAAAAGCTGTCACAAATAATGACACATATAAAATATAGTAGTTGTATGGATATAAGTTCATAATCATATTCTTATTCTACAAAAAATCATTTCTTTCGTCTATAATTTTGGTATGTCTACAGTTGTGATTGTGGTTAGTGATAATCACTTACGAAAAGAAACGATTCATGATATCAGGCAATTTCATACAGAAGCACAAATTTTTATTCATTGTGGAGATAGTGAGATGTCCTACAAAGAATTAACAGGATATGCATGTGTAAGAGGAAATTGTGATTATGATTTTGAAATCCCTTCTTCTTTGGTTGTAGATTTAGAAGATCATCGTATTTTTGTGGTTCATGGGCATCGTCAATTATTCTTTAGAAATTATATTGAATTAATTAAAGAAGCAAAAGCAAATGATTGTGATATTGTCTGTTTTGGTCACATTCATCGTTATGTGGATGAATACCAAGATGGGATTCGGTTGTTGAATCCTGGTAGTTTACGGAATAATCGTGATGGTTCACCGCCATCCTATATGCGTTTGACGATTGATAAAGATCTCATACAAGTAGAACACCTAGAATACCCAAAAGACTTACCACACTAAAGGTAAGTCTTTTATTGGAACATTTCATCAACTTCTTTTTGAACATCATCTAATAAGGAATCAACTTCTATGGATTCATACGAGAGTGGTAAGTATTGATAAGCTTTATTAACTAATACTTTTCTCGCAATCTGTAACATGGAAGGATTCTTTGCGTATATTTTCGATAATTCTTCGTTAGCTTTTAAGAAACCTTCACTTTTTGAAACAGGTGTAACAGAATCTCCATAGAAGGTATATTCAATGCCATTCTTTCTTACTGTAAACTCTTGTTGGATTTCTTGTTCTGCAATTGCGTCAATTAATAAGAGAACAGCTTCGGGAAGAGGTTGTTTAGAGAAGTATTCTTTAATCTCATTAACACATGATCGTAAATTATGATTTATTAATTTTGAAACAGCGAGTAATTGAACTTGTGGCTTTCCATGAAGCATTTGTTGTAATAGAGTTTCTAAAGGAACATCACTTTCTTTTTTATTCTCATTAATTTGAAAGATAATATCTTTCTTTATTTGATTTAAATAGGTTTCAAATTCCGCAGGGATATAAGGCATTTGAAGTTCTTTTTTAATTAGAAAAAGTGCTTCTTCATAATTCTTGTTTTGAAGATAGGCTTCAATTTCAGTTTTAATTTCTTGATAGTAATCATTCATAATTTTCAAAAAAAGCCGTACAAGACGGCATTTCTACAAAGTGGCGTCCTCGAGGCGACTCGAACGCCTGACCGTCCGCTTAGAAGGCGGGTGCTCTATCCAACTGAGCTACGAGGACAGCACATGAATAATACCAAAACTTAACAAATATTTCAATATGAACTATTTAGCACTTAAGTGTTGACAGTGCTAATGAAATGTACTAGGATATTAGCAGGCATCTAATTAGAGTGCCAACCTTGTTTCTAATGGAATAATAGATAGAAACTTGGTATACTTAATAAGTTAGCATTCGAAAGGAGTTTACAATATGGCAGCAAATTTTACAGTCAAAGAAAAATCAATGGGTGAATTAGTTGTAACTATTGAGGGTGAAGAATGGACTAAGGCGGTAGATAAAGCCTTCCATAAACTCGCTCAAAAGGCAGAAATTGATGGATTCCGTAAAGGACAAGTGCCTTTAAATATCTTGGAAAAGAAGATTCCATTATCCACAAGACAAGCTCAAGCAATTGATGATAATGCGAATGATTGGTTTATTAATGGAATTCAAGAAGCAAAGGTGAATCCTATTAGTCGTCCCGAAATGGATGTTGAATCTTTTGACAATGAGAAAGTAGTTGTTGTATATCGATTTGCGGTTATGCCAGAAGTTAAACTTGGTAAATATAAAGATGTTGAATATGAGATTGAGGAAGTGAAAGTTACAGATCAAGAACTGAATGATGAACTCGATCGTATGAGAAATACTTATGTTGATTTGGTTACAGTGGAAAGAGAAGCTAAAAATGGAGATACGGTTGTGATCGACTATGAAGGCTTCAAAGATGGTGTTCCATTTGAAGGTGGTAAAGCCAATGGATATCATTTAGAACTAGGTAGTGGTAGTTTCATTCCTGGTTTTGAAGACCAATTAGTAGGAACAAAATCAGAAGAAGAAAAAGAAATAGCACTCACTTTCCCTGAACAATATCATGCAGAAGACTTAGCTGGTAAAGATGTAATCTTTAAAGTTAGAGTACATGAAGTTCAAGAAAGAGTTCTACCTGAACTTGACGATGATTTCGCAAAAGATGTCAGCATTTCAGGCGTAGAAACAGTTGATGATTTAAGGAAACACGTTAAGGAACGATTAGAACAAAGTAAAACGAATTACGCTGAACAAAAGGCGGATGGTGAACTATTAGAAAAGATCGCAAGTGAAACGGAAGTCGATATTCCAGAAGTTCTTGTACAAGAAGAACAACAAAATATGTTGAATCAACTTGCAGGTAGTTTACAACAATATGGAATGAGTGTGGATCAATATTTATCGATGATGGGTCAAAATCCACAAGACTTCGTAAAAGGTTATGAAGAAGATGCCCGTAAGACAGTTAAGAATCGCTTGATTCTATCGGAAGTTGCGAAACAAGAGAAGCTTGAACCTACAGAAGAAGATGTCGCAAATGAATACCAAAAGATTGCGGATCAATATCAAATGGAATTAGATCAAGTCAAACAAGCTCTTCCAGAACAATACTTACGTGAAGATCTCAAAAATACTCTTGCTTTCAAATTTATTAAGGATCATTCTGTTAAGAAGACAGTAAAACCTAAGAAAGAAGATTAATAGTTCAAAATAAGACGCCATTGCGTCTTATTTTATCCAGATAGGTAGGAGGTGCGTTATATGGAAAAAGAATTAGATATCAAAGTGCCAGTCATATGTACAAGAGGAATCATTGTATTCCCTGGACAAGATGTCATGATTGAAGTTGGCCGCGATAAGTCCATTCATGCGGTTGATGATAGTAGTGACAATTATGACTCTATGGTTTGGATTGTATGTCAAAATGATATTATGGTAGATGATCCAACAGAAAGAGACCTATATCAAGTTGGAACCTTAAGTAAAATTAAAATTATTCGTCGTAAAGAAGGATTTATGCGTGTTACCTTTACGGGTATGAAACGTGCACGTTTAGTGAAATTAGAAGACGATGGATATGAAATGATGGCTTCTATTGAACCATTAGAAGATAAGATTGGAAATCGTATGGAAGAATTAACTTTAGTGAAAAAGGTTGTTTCAGAATTCCAAAAAGTTTCGCATCTTACATCTTCTTTCCCACAAGATATTTTAAATCAACTTACAAAAGGAGTCTCTGCACAAACATTAACGGATCAATTTGCGCAATACTTCCCATTAGATTTAAATGTGAAACAACGTTTATTACAAACCACAGATGTCAATGAACGTATGGTCATCATTATCGCTGAACTTGCAAAACAACAAGAGTATTCAGAATTAGAAGCGACCATCAATGATAAAGTGAAAGAACATATTGATGATAGTCAAAAAGAATACTACTTAAGAGAAAAACTAAGAGCGATTAAAGAGGAATTAGGAGATGTCTCCAACGTAACAGATGATACTGCTGAGTTAAGAGAAATGATTGAAAACAATCCATATCCTGAACATGTCAAAGAAAAGGCATTAGAAGAACTTCAACGATATGAAATGTTACCTCCAGGAAGTGGAGAAGCAAGTGTCGCAAGAAGTTATTTGGATTGGCTTTTAAAAGTTCCTTGGTGGCAAAAAACCGATGATAATGAGAACTTAAAAGAAGTTCAAGGAATCTTAGATGAAGACCACTATGGATTAAAAAAAGTGAAAGAACGTATCATGGAATATTTAGCTGTCAAACAAATGACAGGAAATTTGAATTCTCCAATCATTTGTTTAGTAGGCCCTCCAGGAGTTGGTAAAACGTCTTTAGCGAAGTCTGTAGCACGTAGTTTAGGAAGAGAATTCGTAAAGATGTCATTAGGTGGTGTTCGTGATGAAGCTGAAATAAGAGGACACCGTCGTACATATTTAGGGTCTTTACCAGGGCGTGTCATTCAAGGAATGAAGAAAGCAGGTGTCATTAACCCAGTCTTCTTAATTGATGAAATTGATAAACTTGGTTATGACTATAAGGGAGATCCAAGTAGTGCTTTATTAGAAGTCTTAGATCCAGAACAAAATTCCATGTTCTCAGATCACTACTTAGAAGAACCTTATGATTTATCCAATGTCTTATTTATTGCGACTGCGAACTATTTAGAAAATATTCCAGCTCCACTTCAAGATCGTTTAGAGATTATTGAACTTCCTTCTTATACAGAAGTTGATAAAGTTCATATTGCTTTAGAACACTTAATCCCTAAACAATTAGGTCTTAATGGATTAAAGGAATCGCAATTCCATTTAAAAGAAAAAGAAATCCTCTATCTAATTCGTCATTACACAAGAGAAGCAGGTGTTAGACAATTAGAAAGAGTGATTGGTAGTCTTTGCCGGAAGAGTGTTCTTGCAATCCTAAATGGAGAAAAGCGTTCTATATCGGTTAATGAAAAACTGATTCATGATTGGCTAGGTAAAGATCTTTATGAATATGGAACCAAAGAAAAGAAGAACCAAGTTGGTGTCGTTACTGGCCTTGCGTATACGGCTTTTGGTGGAGATGTCCTATCAGTTGAAGTTAATTACTTTGAAGGAAAAGGTGGTTTAGTCTTAACTGGAAAACTTGGCGATGTCATGAAGGAAAGTGCAGAAATCGCATTAGACTATATCCGTGCACATGCGAAAGAATTAGGGATAAAGCCAGAATTTTTTACCAAACATGATATTCATATTCACGTTCCAGAAGGGGCTGTTCCTAAAGATGGACCATCCGCAGGTGTCACTTTAACAACTGCTCTTGTGAGTGCGTTATGTAATAAACCGGTAGATGCTAACTTAGCGATGACAGGGGAAGTAACACTACGTGGAAATGTCTTACCAATTGGAGGACTACGTGAAAAATCTTTAGCAGCTAATCGTGCTGGTATCCAAAAGATTTTGATTCCAAAGGCAAATTTAAGAGACTTAGATGATATTCCTGATGCAGTGAAAGAAAGTGTAACCTTTATTCCTGTTGAAAAGATGTCACAAGTATTAAAGGAAGCTTTAGTTTAATGAAGTACTATGATGCGAAATGGATTGGCTCAAGTGCAAATAAAAGCCAGTGGCCGAATACGACCTATCCAGAAATGGTGTTTGCGGGACGATCAAACGCAGGGAAAAGTAGTTTAATCAATGCATTAGTGAACCGTAAGAATCTTGCCTATGAAGGAAAAACACCTGGTAAAACAAGATTATTAAACTTCTTTGAAGTGAATGAACAATATGTTTTAACAGATGCGCCAGGCTATGGATATGCGAAAGGTAGTAAACAATCATTCATTGATTTTGGTGAACTCATGGAACCTTACTTTCATGAACGGAAACAGTTAAAATTACTGATTATGGTTTTAGATATCCGTCGTACGCCAAATGAGGATGATATCCGTATGGTCAATTTTGCGAAAGAGAATCATCTCGCTATCATTGGCGCTTGTACAAAGAGTGATAAATTATCAAATAATCAACAAATCACACAACGAAAGATGATTAGTGAAACACTTGGAATTCCAAAAGAGAAATTAGTTATTTGTTCGTGTTTAAAGAAAACAGGAATGGAACAATTGTGGGATTTGATTGAAAAAACGTTATAAACCTCTTAGTTACTAAGAGGTTTTTTAATCATGTAATTTTCAGTAAAAAATCATATTTATTTATGGGAATATGATTTATAATTTTTAAGTATTTATGGTGAAGAAAAAGAAGTTAAAAAAAGATTCAAAGATTAAGGATCAATCCAATAAACAAAAGAATCCGCATCCATCTCCTAAGAATGATGGAGGTATGAATCCGACAGGTGTTTTTTTGTCGATATTTATTATTGCCATTTTATGTACAACTGCTTATTTAGGATATTTATGGAATAATGGAAAAATTCAAATTGGAGCGATTGATTATTCTTCTTTTGCGTCTTCTACACCAACTCCAACCCCTACACCAACCC
>JAFWFT010000050.1 GCA_017515505.1 Solobacterium sp. | reverse complement strand
TTGTGAACTTGCATATTCTTTGGCATTCCGTCAATTGTTATTTAAGCCTTTAGCGGAAGATGATAAAGAAGAAGTGAAAAACATTTATCATGGTGCAGTTAATATATTCCGAAAAACTGGTGTGGTGGTAATTATTTGTTCGATTGTCCTCGCTTTATTATTTCCATCTTTTTCAGATAGTCCACTAACGTATTGGCAAACCGTTGGTACATTTATTCTACTGGCTTTACCTTATGGAATTAGTTATTTCTTAATGGGTCCTAATTTTGTTATTATGGCGGACCAAAAAGAATATCGAATTAATATATGGATTCAACTCATTAGTATATTACGTATGGTTTTAATGATTATCGCAATCATGCTGAAGATGCCATTTGTGGTAATCCTAATCATTGAAGCAATGAATATCTTGGTTGCGAATACCTTATCGCGTAAGATTGCTTTATCGGTGTATCCTTGGTTACAAGAAGAAGTACAAGATAAAAATAATCATTCCTTCCAAGAGAAATCAAAGTATGCCATTATTCAACGTTTATCTGAACTGGCGACTACACAAACGGATAATATTGTCATCTCTGGATTTATGGGATATGCGATGAGTTCTGTCTTTGGTTCTTATAGTTATTTATCGGATAATATTGGAAAGATTACCCAAACGATGGTGCAGTCTCCAATGAATAGTTTTGGAAACTTATTTAATGATTCAAAAGCGGATCGTTATAGTATCTTTACAGAGTTCTTTAACTTTTCGACTTATATTTCTACAATTGTGGCTACAGTTATCTTTATTGTGATTCCACAATTTGTACCAGTATGGATGGATAATCCACTTTATGTTGCGTCAAAACCAATTGCATTCTTTTTAGCATTAAATATTTTCTATATGACACTTCGTCAACCTGTTATCATTGCTAGAGATGCAAATGGATTATATGTAAATGCGAAGAATAATGCATATTTACTTGCAGTTGTAAAAGTCATTCTTTCGATTATTCTCGTTAGTCAATTTGGATTGTTGGGAGCTGTTGTTGCAACGACAGTTGCATATTGGGGTGTTGATTTTTCCTACAATCCTAGACTTGTATATGAAAAAGTATTCCATTTGCCTAGTTCACGGTACTATTTCATGGTAGTTGTTCGTATTGCGATTGCGATATTTGTTGGGGCAGTTGGTTATTATGTATGGAATACATTCTTGGCAAATGATATTACTTCGATTTTTACACTAGGAATTCATATTATCTTTATTGGTATATTCATCGTACTATTAACGACGATTATCTATTGGGCTTTGTTTAAATCCTTTAGGCACTTATATACTCGTTTAATAAGTGTTTTAAGGAAGAGGAGGAAGTAAGATGAAAAAAATCTTAGTTCTTTTATCTCTATGTTTACTTGGGGGCTGCGTAGAAGGAATCAATCAGAAAGATGATAGATCTGGTCCGTATATCAATTTAAACCAATATGAATTTACTACTCAAGTTGGAGAAGAAATCGATTTTTCTAATGTAACAGCATACGATGATGTAGATGGGCTTATTCCTGTTGTTGTTAGAGGGAATGTCAACTACGATAAACCAGGTGAGTATTACCTAACATTAACAGCAGTTGATTATTCAAATAATCAAACAGATGTTGGAATTGTCGTGAATGTTGTTGAAAAGGAATATGTAAAAGAAGAGATTAAAGAACCTGAGGTTATAGAGTCTTTTGGTTGCCCAAATGGAAAAAATCCAGCTGTAGGCTGTGATATTGTTTTGCATAATGATGTGAAGGATTATGATACACTCTATTACGGAAAGGACGGAAAAGAACGGTGTGAGAGTAGAAAAGGTGGTAAATGTGAAGTGATTTACACCAATGATCACACATTCTGGGGATATGGTTTTATAAAAAATATCGATTAACGATCTTGTGCAGAATCACTTATGATAGCTAAGTTTGTGGCTTTCCATAAATCTTGGCTATCTTTTATAAAGAATAATTGATAGCTACCGGAATAGGTTTTTATAATGTCGCCCCAAATGACTTCATAGTCAAAGGAGATGGTACCAATAAACGCGTTTTCTCCGATAGGCATCATATCAGTATATTCAATGTTTTTAAACTCAATAGAGTCATGAATACTAAACCATTGATTATCAAACCCATTAATACCATTGTAGAACGTTGTATATGGGTATAAGTGTTGATTTAATTCATAAAGAGTTCCATCTTCTGTGATATAGCGACAATACGCAAAGGCAGTTTCACGAAGGTGTTCCGTAAACTCTGTAATCTGTGAATTAGTAGGCTTTGGACCAATATAGAATAGATTCTCTGTGGAATCTCGCACAATCATTTTATCGTTTGGAATCTGCACGATAGGGGCATAGATAAAACCACCAACGGTATAACGAGTTGTTTTAGGAAGTGTAACATCTTCTTTTTCTATTTCTTCAAATCCAAATGGAATATGGTTTTCTTCATGATAATAACTATCAGAAATCTTAACGTTGTTAATTGAGAATTCTGTATCATCTAAAACATCAAACATATAGGTATGGTCTTGACTGACAGTACGTACAACCCATACTTCACTGCCTTCAGGTTTTCTAGTTTCTAATGAACATAGTTTTTCTTCTTGAAAATAAACGTCATAATATTGGGAGTAATCATCTCCACCTGCATAAGTGAATGTGGCACCTGTCATATTACGGTCACCATATAACCAAATGAGATAATTGGTAATCGCTTCTTTTGAGTTTAATTCAACAAAGTTATCAATATCCATTTGATAAATCTCATCCCATTTATGATCCATGACCATATAAGTATAATTTGTTAAGGCGCCATTAACACTTCTTCTTTCGTAACGTTCTAACCAATACCATAAATAGCTTAATCCAATCGCACAAATCAAAACTGCAATGACGAAAAGTTCGATCAATAGAATATAGAACTGTGATCCGAGTTTTAAACGTTCTTTGTAACTATTCTTTTCTACTTTACGATCCATGCGGTAGGTACCGTCCTATCTCCTTGTAAAGAAGCTACACTACTGATAATTTCGCCATCATATACCATAACGGAGCTAGAACCACCATCTAAATTGGCAGCATTTATTGCTCCGTATTCCAACATTATTTTGATACAGTCCTCATAAGAGGCTCCTAAACTTGTGGTTTGACGACCATCAATCACAAGTAAAAGAACAGCACCATCTGCTCTTTGTCCGATAACGGTTCTTGGGTTTAATCCTCCACCTGTTCCAGAGAAAGGAACTGTGTGGCCATCTACGATTAATACAGGACCAAATGTACAAGCATCTCGTATTCCCCAAGATAAAGCTTCATCTGCCGTCATATTTCCAACAATCAAATGATGATGGGAGTTAAAACCAATTAAAGTTGTCCATTGATCTAATTCACCCGCAACTAACTTCCCATCTTTAATGACAACACCCCACGGAATTGAACCATCACCTTGTCCATTTGGATCATCAAATCCCCCCGCATTTATTCCTGCGATGGCACCTTCTTTTTTTACATAAT
This sequence comes from Solobacterium sp., assembly GCA_017515505.1. GTDB lineage: Bacteria > Bacillota_I > Bacilli_A > Erysipelotrichales > Erysipelotrichaceae > Bulleidia. Next base: position 7,797 of record JAFWFT010000050.1, on the reverse strand, counting down.
CAAGGACTAAGAATCCACTAGATCCTTCTTCACCCATGAGTGTATTGACTCCTAGTTGCATACGAGAAGGATTACGAACAATCATGAGTTTTCCTTTAAAAGTTGACCCACTTACATTGATGATTTCAATCTTATCCTTTTCATCTTCAGGGATTATAAAGTCTTCTTCATTATTAAAAGAGATTTCTTCTGTATACGTAATACGGTTTTTTGCAAGACGGTTTGGATTTCCTCATCTGTGAAGAAATGGTGGACAATTGCTTTTCCACGTCTTGTTTCCATTAGAGTTGAAATCACATAATTACTAAAAGTGGGGGAAGGGCCTTTCAAAACAATATAAAGAGCACAATATCCAAAAACAATTGCTGTTAAAACACCGGTAAAAATAATTAAGAGTGTTTTACGTGAAAATCGTACGATAGAGGCTTTCAAACGAAGCTTTCTTTTTTTTGGTTCATTACTTATCATAACAAAGAAAACTACTTATACAAGACAAGTGCATAAGTAGTTTTATTATATCATAGATAATAAGTCCCACTTTTATGGATTAAACATTAAAAAATTAAAAACTATATATAGGAAGTGTTATAATACTTTAGTAAGGAGGAAATAACTATGGAAAAATTTCTAGTTGAAATATCAGCACGTCATGTGCATGTATCGCAAGAAGATTTAGAAGTTTTATTTGGCAAAGGAGCAGAATTACACCCAGTTAAGGATTTATCTCAACCTGGACAATATGCGTCTGAAGAAAAAGTTGTATTAAGGGGGCCTAAAGGTGAGTTAAGTGCACGTATTTTAGGGCCAACACGTTCAGAAACACAAGTTGAAATTACTCTAACAGAAGCACGTCAATTAGGAGTCAAAGCACTGATTCGTGAATCTGGCGATTTAGATGGAACAGAAGGAGGATTAACGTTAGTTGGTCCTGCTGGAGAATTGCCACTTGAAAAAGGTGTTATTGCCGCAAAACGTCATGTCCATATGACACCTTCAGATGCAGAAAAGTATGGTGTGACTAATGGACAAGTTGTTGGGGTGAAGATTGAAACACCGGAACGTTCAATTGTATTTGGAGATACTGTTATTCGTGTTAGTGATAAATATGCTTTAGCAATGCACGTAGATACCGATGAAGCAAATGCTGCTGGTATTAGTGGATCAGCTGAAGGTGAGATTGTTTCCTTTTAGTTAAAATTATTTGTAACATTTTAAAAAAGGAGGAAAAATAAAATGTTCAACATAGTAGTCAAAGATTCGTATGAAGAAGTAAGTGAAGAAGCTTTCAAAGTTATGCATGCTGTGCTCATGAAGGAAGATCCTGTGTTAGGTTTAGCGACTGGGTCCACCCCAATTGGTTTATACCAAAAGATGATTGAAGACCATGTCAAGAATGGAACTTCTTATGCAAATATTCGTACATGGAACCTAGATGAATACGTTGGAATTCCTCGTAACCATGAACAATCTTATTATACATTTATGCATGAACAACTCTTTAATCACATTGATATTAAAGAGGAAAATGTTCATGTTCCAGTAGGGGAAACAGGTTCTCCAGGCGAAGCAGTTGCGTATGAAGAATCGATGAAAGATATTACCGTTGATATTCAAGTTCTAGGAATTGGTTCTGATGGTCATATTGCATTCAATGAACCAGGAACACCATTTGATAGTTTAACTCATATCACGGATCTTCATCCACAAACGATTAAAGATAATGCTCGATTCTTTAAAGGGGATGAAGCACAAGTTCCTACACAAGCAATTACAATGGGTTTAGCAACCATTATGAGAGCGAAAAAAATCTTATTGATTGCGACTGGTGAAAACAAAGCAGACGCAATTTACAACATGATTCATGGACCTAAAGATCCATCTTGCCCAGCTAGTATTCTTCAAGACCATCCAGATGTTACTGTCATTCTTGATAAGGATGCGGCTAGTAAACTCTAAGTTGTAAAAAAGAAATCGAGTCAAACCTCCATGCATTGGAGGTTTTTTTTGGTTGATAGCTCTCTATAAAGCGGTTTAGAAATATTAAACTTTTTGTTTAAAAAAGTATTGCATATTATTCGAAATCCGTTATAATCTTTCTTGTGTGCAAGAAGGGAGGTTTTTTAATGGATATTGGAAAAAGATTAAAACAGTTACGTGTGAAAAATAATTTAACATTAGAAGAACTGGCTTCTAGAAGTGAATTAACGAAAGGATACTTATCCCAATTAGAAAGAAACCTATCTTCGCCATCGATTGTGACATTGGAAGATATCTGTGAAGCGCTCGGAACCCGTTTGTCGGAATTCTTCTTAGAAGAAGAGGATGAGAAAGTTATTTTCACAAAAAAAGATGCATTTGTGGATGAACAAGATTCCTATATTACACATTGGATTGTTCCGAATGCGCAAAAGAACTTAATGGAACCAATTGTATTAGAACTATTGCCTAAATCTAAATCTAAAAATATTTCACCCCATGAAGGGGAAGAGCTTGGATATGTCTTACAAGGAAGGGTAGTTCTATGTCGAGAGAATGATCCGAAGGGAAAACTAGTTAATAAAGGAGAAACCTTCTATATAAAAGGAAATGAAGCACATTATTTAGAAAACAGAACCAATAAGACCGTGAAAGTACTATGGATTAGTACTCCACCAATCTTCTAGAAAGGAAATAGGAAAATGAAAAAACTAATTCAAGTACAAAATGTAACAAAAACCTTTGATGGGCAAGTGGTGTTAAAAAGTATTTCTCTTGATATCTATGAGAATGAATTTGTGACTCTATTAGGTCCATCTGGGTGTGGAAAAACAACGTTATTACGGATCATTGCTGGCTTCTTAGAACCTACCGAAGGACACGTCATCATGGATGGAGAAGATATCGCAACCGTACCAGCCTATAAAAGAGATGTTAATACGGTCTTTCAGCATTATGCATTATTTCCTCATCTAGATGTATATGAAAATATTGCGTTCGGTTTAAAGATTAAGAAAGAGCCAAAAGATATTATTGATCAAAAGGTTAAACGTATGATTTCTTTAGTTGGGTTAGAAGAATTTGAGCATCGAGATGTTACAACATTATCAGGTGGTCAACAACAACGTGTTGCGATTGCTAGAGCGCTTGTTAATGAACCTAGAGTTCTTCTACTTGATGAATCTTTAAGTGCATTAGATAAGAACTTACGAAAAGAAATGCAGTTAGAATTAAAACAAATCCAACAAGAAGTTGGAATCACTTTCATCTTTGTCACCCATGACCAAGAAGAAGCCTTAACGATGTCTGATAAGATTGTTATCATGCGTGATGGAGAGATTGAACAAATTGGAACTCCACTTGAAGTTTACAATGAACCAGTCAATGAGTATTGTGCGCGTTTCATTGGAGACTCTAATATTATCGATGGCATCATGAAGAAAGATGAACTTGTAAACTTTGATGATGTAGATTATGTTTGTGTCGATAAGGGATTTAAAGAAAATGAACCAGTCGATATCGTCTTACGTCCAGAAGATATTGATATCGTCCCACGAAATAAAGGATTATTAAATGGAGAAGTTAAATCTGTTCTATTCAAAGGAGTTCACTACGCTGTCATTGTCGAAACATCTTCTGGTACATCGAAAACAGTAACGATGCATGTTACATCGAACCGTGACGTATCTAACCCAGAAGCACATGAACACATCAGCGCATCTAGCTTCTATATGGATTTAGAGGATGTTCCAACTCTCACAAAGAGTGAAGTAATTACGCGTGCTAATGCTCAAGCTTGGGATGATGATGATGAATATGTTTCTTTAAATAAAGTTGAATACAATGTTGATGAAAAAGTTGGCACATATGATTGCACATTTGCGACAGAGAAAGGAACAGAAATCACAATCAAGATTTATGTTGTAGAACCAACGGTTATTGAAGATGAAAGTAATGAAGAAGGAATTCAAGCATTTGATTTTATTAAAACGGTTGATGAAATCAAAGAATCTGTCGCATTAGATACTGACTTAATTCGTTGGGCAGATGCAGCAGCGTGGAATCTAGAAGATGAATCACGTGTTGAAATCTGGGATGTGAAATATGACTTTGATGATGAAACGATTACCGAAGGCGACTATCAAGTCACATTCTCTACCCAAGGACGTGAATTAAAAATTGAAACAACAGACCACATCGAAGAAGGAGAACGCATTGGTTTGAAATGGGCTCCAGAAGATGTGCATGTCATGAGAAAGATGGGGCAATAAGATGAAGGGATTTAATCGATTGATCTATCCTTACATTGTGTGGGCAATCATCATGATTATCTTACCGATGCTTATGATTGTCTTATATGCCTTCACAGTGAAAGGGAATGATGTTTTAACATTTCAGTTTACGTTAGAGAACTTTGTGCGATTCTTTAAAGATCCTATCTTTCCAGGAGTCTTATGGAGATCTCTAAAAGTAGCCTTTATCACAACCGCAATTTGTATTCTTCTAGGATATCCATGTGCATATATCTTTGCGAAGATGAAGCCAAATAACCAAGCAGTGATGGTTTTGCTGGTAACATTACCAATGTGGATTAATGTCTTAGTAAGAACGTATGCGTGGAGAGGATTATTATCCTATGTGGAATTAAGTAGTGAAGTAAGAGTCTATGTGGGTATGGTTTATAACTTCTTACCATTTATGATTCTTCAGGTCTATACAGCACTCTCTAAGATTGACCCAGCTCTTATTACAGCTGCACATGACTTAGGTGCAAATGATACAAATACATTCTTAAAGGTCATTTTACCGTTATCCTTATCTGGAGTTGTGAGTGGTATCACACTTGTCTTTTTACCGGCAGTATCAAGCTTCTTTATTCCAAAATTTCTTGGAGGAGGCCAATACTTATTGATTGGTAACTTGATTGAAGATTACTTTATCCAAACAGGAGACTGGAACTTTGGTTCCGCAATTAGTCTCATCATGGCAATCATTATCTTAATCTCAATGTATATTATGAGAAAGTTAGATCGTGAGCCAAAGGAAGCGGAGGTGAACTAAATGGAACATAAAACAAAAGTTCATGAACGTATTTATGTGGCATTAATGATGTTGTTCTTCTATTTGCCAATTCTATACGTTGTCCTATTTAGTTTCAACGCAAGTCGTTCTTTATCCAAGTTCACAGGTTTTTCCATCGAGTGGTATGAAAAGATGTTTGCGGACCGTATGATTATGAGTGCGATAGGGTATACTGTCTTATGCGCAGTACTCGCAACCATCATTTCAACGATTGTTGGAACGATTACTGCCATTGGTTTATCCAAGAATCGTCGTATTATCCGTGAATCTATTAATCAAGTGAACAACTTACCAATGTTGAATCCGGATATTGTTACCGCAATTGGGTTTATGTTATTCTTTACATCTTTACGAATTCAAACGGGATTCTTTACGATGTTGCTAGCCCACATTGCCTTCTGTATTCCATATGTCATCTTATCAGTGATGCCTAAGATTCGATCTCTTGATCCGAATATCGCAGAAGCTGCATTGGACTTAGGATGCACACCTTTACAGGCATTATGGAAAGTAATTATTCCACAAATTAAAGAAGGAATTATCTCAGGGGCACTTGTTGCCTTTACAATGTCATTTGACGATTTCGTCATTTCACTCTTTACAACTGGTCCTGGTGTCAGTAATATATCGATTTATGTATATGGGGCAATCAAAAGAGTGAATCCAACAATCAACGCATTATCTGCATTAATTGTATATGTTATAACAATTGTCTTAATTGTGATTAATGTTGTTCCTATGATAAAGGAGAGAAGGAGGGAAAAGAATGAACAAAATTTTGAGAAGTCTATTAGCTAGTGTATTACTCTTAGCTGCGTGTGGAGGTAATAAACCTGCCGCTACAGAAAATGTGGATGTAAAAGATGCAAAAGAACTCTATGGATGTAATGTTATTAATGTTTATAATGCGGGTGAATATATTGGTGAAAATGTATTAAGTGATTTTGAAAACCTTTATACTGCGAAAGTAAACTATGAAACATTTGAATCCAATGAAATGTTATATACAAAATTATTGGGTGGTAGTTCTTATGATGTATTAGTACCTAGTGACTATACAATTGAACGTTTACTACAAGAAAATATGTTACAAAAGATTGATAAAGCAGCCATCACAAATATTGGAAACTTAAATCCAGATGTTGTGGAGATGCAAAAAGTCTTTGATCCAACATTAGAGTATTCCGTTCCTTATTTCTGGGGTACAGTAGGTCTTGTCTATAACAAGAATAATGTTGATCCAAAGGTTATTGAAGAACAAGGTTGGGATATCTTATTAAATACAGATTATGCAGGAAAGATTTTCTTCTATGATTCCCAAAGAGATGCTTTCATGATTGCCTTCAAAGCATTAGGTTTCTCAATGAATACAGATAATGAAAATGAAATCTTAGCTGCTACAAACTGGTTGAAGAAGATGGCTACAACCATGGATCCAGCATTTGTTACAGATGAAGTTATTGATGCGATGGCAAATGGTGAAAAAGATATTGCGATTATGTATTCAGGTGATGCTGCATATGTATTAAGTGAAAATGAAGATATGGCTTGGATTGAACCTAGTCAAGGAACTAATGTATGGGTTGATGCAATGGTTATTCCAGCAAATGCAACTTGCCCAGGCTTAGCAAATGCCTTCATTAACTACATCACAGATTATGATGCTTCTTATGCAAACTCAGAAGAAGTTGGATATACATCCGTTCATAAAGAAGTATTTGAAGAATTATCTGGTGCAGGTGGAACATATGAAGGAAATCCTGCTTATATGCCACGTGTAGGATATGAGAAAGATGAAGTGTTCCATCACAATGAGATACTAAAACAAGAATTGGGTCATAATTGGAACCAAGTTAAAAACTCAATCAATAACTAAGAAAGGGTTATAAAAAAGAATTATAAGAACTGATGGCTACATACAATCATCAGTTCTTTTCTTTATGAATAAAATCATTTACTATTATGAATATGACCAACAAGAATCTTATACAAACAATAATATTAATAATGATCGGCGGTATTGTGAATGCCTTTGGGGTCACAATGTTTTTACTTCCGGTGAATTTATATGATAGCGGTATTTCAGGGACTTCAATGTTACTATCACAACTAACACCTCCATTTTTATCTTTACCTTTCTTTTTGATTATTCTTAATATTCCATTATTTTTATATGGACTTAAGAAACAAGGGAAAGAGTTTACGGTGTTGGCTGTTTATGCGGTTCTTGTCTATGCGATTGTATCTTGGATTATTATCTTTGTGCTACCAATAGATGTTAGTTTCTTATCTCCATTTGCGAAAGAGGATTTATTATTATGTTCTTTATTTGGAGGGATTCTTTCTGGTATAGGAAGTGGACTTGTGATTCGTGGAGGGGCTGCAATTGATGGGATTGAAGTATTGGCTGTCACATTCGCGAAACGTCTAGGATTAACAGTAGGTTCCTTTATGATGATTTATAACTTAGTATTATATGTTTTAAGCGGTCTTATTTTTCAAAGTTGGATTCTGCCACTTTATTCAGTTATTGCGTATATGGCTGCAAGTAAGACTGTCGATTATGTTGTGGAAGGGTTTGATCGTGCAAAAGGAGCCATGATTATTACGACAAAGCAAGATGAAATTAGTAAAACTCTAAGTGATACATTTGAATCAGGTGTAACCAAGATTGATGCGAAGGGCGGTTATTCGAACGGAAAAAAAGGAGTCGTTTATTTTGTGGTAAATCGTTTCCAA
>JAFWFT010000049.1 GCA_017515505.1 Solobacterium sp. | reverse complement strand
GATCAATGGAAATGCCGGCAAAGCTGTATTATCTTGAACCTATGTTTCGTCATGAAAGACCTCAAAAAGGTAGACAGCGTCAATTTAATCAATTTGGGGTAGAAAACATAGGGATTAAATCCCCTGAGATTGATGCAGAAACCATTGCGTTAGGCATTGATATTGTGAAAAAGATGGGAATCTCTTCTGTGAAAGTATTACTCAATACATTAGGAGATGATGAATCAAGAAATAATTATCGAGCGGCATTAAAAGATTACTTTCGACCACATTTAGATGATTTATGTGCAGATTGTCATCGACGTTTCGAACAAAATCCTCTACGTATCTTAGATTGTAAGGTGGATCATGAAAAAGAGATTATGGAGAATGCCCCAAAACTTTCGGAGTATCTTAATGAAGAATCAAAAGAATACTTTAGTCGTGTTCTTTCATCCTTAGATTATTTAGGGATTCCTTATCAGGTAGAAGATCGTTTAGTTAGAGGACTTGATTACTATACACATACAGTCTTTGAAGTCGAAAGCACAAGAGAAGAAAGTGGTGCCCAAGCAACTATCTTTGGTGGAGGCCGATATCATCACTTAGTCGAATACTTTGGAGGACCAGAACTTTCAGGAATTGGATTTGCGATTGGCATAGAACGTCTGATTGCTTTAGCAGAAGAAGACGAACATGCATTTAAGAATCAAGATAAAACACAAGTCTATGTGATTGGACTTGGTAATGTTGAAAAAGAAGCATTGAAGATTGCGACAACACTTCGAAATGAAGGTTTCTTAACCGACGTGAATCTTGTCGCAAGATCTCTCAAGTCACAATTTAAATCAGCGGAAAGACAGGAAGCGAAATATATTGTGATTCTTGGCGAAGATGAGGTTAAACAAAATGTGTATAACGTTAAGAAATCAGGAGAGAAAGACCAACTAACGCTAACGGAAAAAGAATTAATTGAACTCTTAAAGAAATGGGAGGGGAAATAGAATGGAAAGAACTTGTGGAAATGGGACATTACGTTTAAGTGATGTCGGTAAAAAAGTAACATTAATTGGTTGGGTAAGTCGAAGACGTAACTTTGGTCAACTTGTTTTTATTGATTTAAGAGATCGTTCGGGAATCATGCAAGTAGTCTTTGATGAGACTATATCTGAAAAGATTAAAGATGTGCGAAGTGAATATATTTTACAAGTCACTGGTACGGTTGAAAAAAGAGGAGAAGCAAATCCCAAATTGGAAACAGGTGAAATTGAAGTCAAGGTTGAAGATGTCAAAATTATCAATAGTGCGCAAACGCCACCTATTACAATCGCTGATGATACAGATTCTTTAGAAGATACAAGATTAAAATATCGGTATTTAGATTTAAGAAGACCTATCTTACAACAAATTATGATGTTACGTCATCAGGTTTGTATGATTGCGCGTAATACATTAGATGGGGAAGGTTTCGTTGAAATTGAAACACCTATTCTAGCTCGTAGTACTCCTGAAGGGGCAAGAGATTACTTAGTTCCTTCTCGTATCTATAATGGGAAATTCTGGGCATTACCACAATCTCCTCAAATCTATAAACAACTTCTCATGATTAGTGGGTTGGAACGCTACTTCCAAATCGCTCGTTGTTTTAGAGATGAAGACTTACGAGCGGATCGTCAACCAGAGTTTACCCAAATCGATATTGAGATGAGTTTTGTGAATGAAGATGATGTCTTTGGGATTGTTGAAAAACTAATGAAGGATATCTTTAAAGGTGTTAAAAACTATGATTTGGAAGATCACTTTGTACGTATTCCATATGCAGAATGTATGAAACGCTTTGGAAGTGATAAACCAGACTTACGATATGGAAATGAAATCATGTATTTAGATAAGCTCTTTAAGAATACAGAATTTACGGTCTTTAAGTCTGTATTAGAAAATGGTGGAGTGATTGGAGCCCTTAGGTTTGAAAACGCTGCGAGTCAATATTCTCGTAAAGGATTAGATAAACTTCAAGAATTTGTGAAGCATGGCTTTCATGCGAAAGCACTTGCGTACTTAAAATATGAAAATGATGAACTGAGTGGTTCTATCTTTAAAGCTCTATCTGAAGATGAACACCAAGCGCTTATAAAAGAATTAGAATTAAAGAATAATGACTTAGTTTTAATCATTGCGGATCAAAAGAAAGTGGTACAAGGTGCTTTAGGAGGTTTACGTGTACGTTTGGCGCATGAACTTGATATTATTCCACATGATGAACAATATAAGTTCTTATGGGTAACCGACTTCCCCATGTTTGAATATTCTGAAGAGGAAAATCGCTATGTTGCCTCTCATCATCCATTTACAGCTCCTAAAGAAGAAGACGTAGATAAACTCTTTAGTGACCCAGCGAATGTTTCAAGTCGTGCCTACGACTTAGTCTTAAATGGATATGAATTATTAAGCGGCTCGATTCGTATTCACGATCAAGAACTACAAGCGAAAGTCTTTGAAGCGATTGGTTTAACATTAGAAGAGGCAAAAGCACGCTTTGGTTTCTTCTTAGATGCTTTCCAATATGGAACTCCTCCCCATGGTGGCGTTGGAATTGGATTAGAACGTTTGGTAATGGTTCTAGCAGGAACTGAAAATATCCGTGATGTTGTCGCATTCCCAACCACCAATAGCTCTTTAGATCTTATGAGTGATTCCCCTAATGTTGTGGATGAAAAACAACTGGATGTCTTAGGAATTCAGATAAAAAAAGAATAGATTGTCAAGAGTAGACATTCTATTTCTTAATGTTATGATTTGATTGCAGGGAGGCCACATAATTTTCCTACATAGTGATATAAGGGAGTTCTGACTGGAGATATTTGTGTTGAAGACCTGGTACGACTAGGGATCCTAATAATTGACCAAGAGCACCCACCTCTACAGAAGAGGGAATATATCAACCTTCCTGCTTTTTATTTTGAATTAGAATGAATAAAGCTTCTGATAAATGTGATAAGTAATACAATGACGGAGATATAGAAAATCACTAGATGCGGTTTTGTTTTCATAAAGTCACGAATCATAGCAAGATTATTTTGTTGAATGGAATGATCAAGTGTAAAAGATTCTTCATATACGACTTGATTATCTACATAGACTCGATAACTACCTAATTCATAGCCTTCTTCTAAAGGAGCGAGTAATGTTTCAGGTAAATGAATATCTTCTTTAATATACCCATCTTTCATACAATCCATGGTGAGGGAAGAAGAAGGATAGAGGGTAAGAACTTCTTCTACTTTTGATTCTTCAACTGTAATCGTTCGAAGAGGTTTTGTCGCATCCACAACTAATTTCTTTTCATAATTATTCTTTGTCCAATTATACATGGAAGAGATATCTAATAATGGTCCTTCCACAAATCCGCTAAAGGCAGTGACTAAGATAACTTTCATTCCATTTACTTCACCAATGGACGCTAGACATCGTCCTGCATCTGGTGTATATCCGGTCTTTCCACCAAGTAAACCATTTGTCCCTTCAAAATCCACAAGGACACGGGAAGCCATCGGTAGACCTAGTGGGGCAGAAGCGACAGGAGAAGCTAGATATTCTTTTGTGGTAATAATCTTCATGAATGTAGCGTTCTTTGCACAATAACTTAATAACTTTCCAATATCTTCACAGGTTGAATAGTGTTCTTCCTGATGCAATCCAGTTGGATTCATAAAATGTGTTTGATTCATTCCCAACTCCTTGGCTTTTTGATTCATTAAATCTACAAACGAATCATATGAACCACTCACATGTAAGGCTAGGGCATCTGCGCATTCTGCACCAGATGGTAGTAATGTGCCATATAAACAATCTAATACAGATGGATTATCATATAAGGCATACCCAGCTAAACTTGCATCAATTCCCGCAAAAGGGGAAACAACTTCTTCATCAATCACAACGCGTTCTTCTAAATGATCGATCTTTTCAATTGCTAGGATGGCGGTCATAATCTTTGTCATGGAGGCAGGATAAATCTTTTCTTGACTCCTTACAGAAGCAAGAACTTGATTTGTATCCAGATCCATAAGATACATAAAGGCACTATTCAGTTCTGGGTATGGTTCAACAGCTTGAATAGGGATTTGAAAAGAAGAAAAGAGGATTCCTATCATGATTAACCATGTGAATAGTATTTTCTTAACCATATGTTTTATTATACAAAACTTATGAAAAACCTAAAATATAGGAAATAACCTTGAAAAATGAAGGTATAAAAGATACAATCAAATAAGTCAAATAAAAGGAGGTGTAGAGATGAGTTATTTCTGGTCTTCATTATTATGGTTTATAGGTGGAGCAGCTGTTTCCGCACTTATTACTTTCTTCTTAACGAGAAGATATTTTGAGAAACAATTAAAAGAGAATCCTCCTATTACAGAAAAGATGATTCGTGCAATGTTTATGCAAATGGGACGTAAACCTAGTGAAGCACAAATTCGTCAAGTGATGAAATCCATGCAACAATAAGACGAAAAATAGCATCATAGTGAAAACTATGGTGCTTTTGTATTTTTATTCACAATTAAAGACACAAGTCAATTCTTTTGATTTATAATAAGTATGTTGGAAACGGGAGGAACATATCGAATGACAGAAACAAAAAAAGTTTTTGAAGCGATGGACGGTAATGCCGCAACAGCCCACTCAGCCTATGCATTTACTGAGGTTGCAGGTATTTACCCAATTACACCTTCATCTCCTATGGCAGAAAATACAGATGCCTGGGCGACAGAAGGACGTGTCAATGTATTTGGCGACAAAGTAAAAGTCGTTGAAATGCAATCAGAAGGAGGAGCTGCTGGGGCAATTCATGGCGCCTTACAAGGTGGTGCTTTAGCTACTACATATACGGCTTCTCAGGGATTATTATTAATGATTCCAAACATTTATAAACTTAAAGGTGAATTACTACCTGGTGTTATTCATGTAGCTGCACGTTCATTAGCTACACATACACTTTCAATCTTTGGTGATCATCAAGATGTTTATGCTTGTCGTCAAACGGGAATTGTGATGCTCTGTTCTCATTCTGTACAAGACTGTATGGATTTAGCAGGTGCAGCACACTTAATCGCAATTGATGCAAGTGTTCCAGTTATGCACTTCTTTGATGGTTTTAGAACCTCTCATGAAGTGGATAAGATTGAAGTCATGGATTATGATTTCTTAAAATCATTATTACCAATGGATAAAGTGCAAGCATTCCGTGATAAAGCATTAAATCCACATGGAAATGCAATTACACGTGGTGGTTCACAAAATGATGACATTTACTTCCAAGCTGCAGAAGCACAAAATGAACATTATTCGAAAGTTCCAGCAGTAGCTGAAAAGTATCTCAAAGCAATTAGTGATCATACAGGAAGAAACTATGCTCCATTTGTATACTATGGTGCAAAAGATGCAGAAAGAGTAATTGTTGCGATGGGTTCTGTTACTGATACAATCCAAGAAACAATTGATGCATTAGTAAAAGCTGGCGAAAAGGTTGGTTTAATTAAAGTTTATCTATATCGTCCTTTCTCACAAGAATACTTAGAAAAGGTTTTACCTTCTACAGTTAAAAAGATTGCGGTATTAGATCGTTCGAAAGAAACTGGTACAAGAGAACCATTATACTTAGATGTATGTTATGCATTACGTAAACATACAGATCTAACAATCATTGGTGGTCGTTATGGTTTATCAAGTAAAGATACAAATCCTGCACAAATTAATGCAGTATATGAAGAACTCAAGAAGGATTCTCCTAAAGAAGAATTCACCATTGGCATTGATGATGATGTTACACATCTATCTTTAGATCCAGTTCCAGTTAAGATTGATGCAGATTATACATCTTGCTTATTCTATGGATTAGGTTCAGATGGTACTGTTGGTGCAAATAAATCGACTGTTAAGATTATTGGTAATAATACTGATTTATATTCACAAGCTTACTTTGCATATGACTCAAGAAAAGCAGGTGGTGTTACACGTTCTCATTTACGTTTTGGTAAGAATCCAATTCATTCTCCATATTATATTGATCAAGCTGACTTTATTTCTTGTTCATTAGATTCCTACTGTTTCAAATATGATATGGTGAAAGATCTTAAAGAAGGTGGAACATTCTTATTGAATACAACTTTCTCAAAAGATGATATCGCAAAACACTTACCTAACCGTATGTTAGCTAGACTTGCTGAAAAGAAAGCAAACTTCTATATCATCAATGCAACACAAATTGCATTAGATACACATATGGGACGTCACACAAATACAATCCTACAAAGTGCATTCTTCGCTCTTAATGAACAAATTATGCCTTATGATACAGCTGTTGAATTAATGAAAGACAGTGCTCGTCATACATATGCTCGTAAAGGTGAAGATGTTGTTCAAAACAACTGTGATGCAATTGATCAAGGTAAGAGCGGATTAGTCAAAGTAGAAGTGGATCCAGAATGGGCTAAATTAACCTATGGGGATAGTCTCTTTGAAAAGACAGGAGATGAATACTTCGATAATAACTTACAAAGAATCAATGCATTAGAAGGTTATCAAATGCCAGTATCTTCCTTCATGAAGTATGGTGTATTAGATGGTTCAATTCCAGAGAATGTTTCCTTCAAGGAAAAAAGAACCATTGCGACACAAGTTCCTGATTGGGATGCGACAAAGTGTGTAGCCTGTGGTCAATGTGCATTCGCATGTCCTCATGCAACTATTCGTCCATTCTTATTAGATGAAAATGAAGTCAAGAAAGCACAAGAAATTGCAGATGCAAATGGTGTTGAATTAACATTCGTTGATGATAAAAAACTTGCTGCTTATAAAGGTGCGCAAGAAGCTGGATTAAAATATAGAATCCAATTATCTCCTGCAAACTGTGTCGGTTGTGGTGTCTGCTTAACGGTATGTCCAACAAAGGCATTAGGTGTAGCAGAAGTAAATGATGCTCTAAACCAAGAGCCATTAGCTGACTACATGTATAAAGAAACAGTTTATAAACCTGAATATGCAAGAGAAGATACAATCCAACATTCTTCCTTACTCATGCCTTACTTTGAGGTCAGTGGATGCTGTCCTGGATGTGGAGAAGCTCCATACTATCGATTAGCTTCTCAAATGTTTGGGAAAGACATGATGGTTGCTAACGCAACTGGATGTTCAATGATCTACTGTTCTTCGACTCCATCAACTCCATTTATTACTGATAACGATGATAATGGTGTTGCTTGGGCGAACTCATTATTCGAAGATAATGCTGAATATGGTTTCGGTATGGCAATTGCACAAAACTATAAAGCAGCTCGTATCTTAAAAGTAATGGAAGAAAACTTAGATAAGGTTGAACCAGAACTTAAGGATGCTTTCCAAGCATACTTAGATGCGAAGGATAACCGTGAAGCACAAAGAGAACTTAAAGATAAGATCGTAAAGGGTGTTAAAGACAGTAAAGTTGAAGCTGTTAAAGAACTCTTAGGTTATGAAAGAGATCTTGTTGGTAAGTCTGTATGGATCGTCGGTGGTGACGGTTGGGCATATGATATTGGTTACGGTGGATTAGACCACGTTATGGCAAATAACCTAAACGTTAACGTACTTGTATTAGATACAGAAGTATACTCCAATACAGGTGGTCAATCTTCGAAATCTTCACAAGCTGCTTCGATTGCGAAATTCGCAGCTGGTGGTAAACCATTATCAAAGAAAGACTTAGGTCAAATTGTTATGGAATATGGTCATTGTTATGTTGCTTCCGTTTCGATGGGGGCAAACCAAATGCAAACAATCAAAGCCTTCAGAGAAGCGGAAAGCTATGATGGACCATCTATCATCATCGCTTACTCACCATGTGCTGAACAAGGTATTAAAGGTGGCTTAGTCAATGCACCTAAGGTCATGAAGAATGCCGTTGAATGTGGTTATGTAACGCTATATCGTTATGATCCAAGACTTGAAAAACCACTTCAAATCGATTCGAAAGAACCAGATTGGTCTAAGTTCCAAGACTTCTTGAATAACGAAGCACGTTACTTCAACCTCCCTAAGATTCGTGGTGAAGAAGAAGCGAATAAACTCTTTGCGAAGACTCTACATGATGCACAAACTCGTTATAACAAGTTAGTATCTAAGAAGAACGCACAAGATGTTGAATAAGTGAATTCAAACAATTGGATTAGGAAGACGATAGTG
>JAFWFT010000048.1 GCA_017515505.1 Solobacterium sp. | reverse complement strand
GCAGAAAATACCTATAGTTTCGTTAACCTTGTGCGTACAGGAGATGGTGGAACCCATGAAGTGGGGTATAAGACAGCTTTCACAAAAGCCATCAATGACTACGCAAGAAAATATGGCTTATTGAAAGAAAGGGATAAAAACTTAGAAGGAAATGATGTAAGAGAAGGATTAACCTCAATCATTTCTGTTTCTGTTCCAGAAAACTTATTACAATTTGAAGGACAAACCAAAGGGAAATTAGGAACCCCACAAGCAAAACCAGCAGTCGATGCAATTGTGTCGGATAAACTTTCCTATTGGTTAGAAGAGAATAAAGAATTAAGTGATACACTTGTTCGTAAAATGATGAAAGCAGCTTTGGCACGAGAAGCCGCAAGAAAGGCCAAAGATGAAATCCGTAAAGGAAAGAAAAATAATAAACAAGAAAAGATTTTATCTGGTAAACTCGCACCTGCTCAAACGAAAGATGCAAAGATTAAAGAACTCTTTATTGTCGAAGGAGATTCTGCAGGTGGTAGTGCTAAACAAGGAAGAGACTCACACTATCAGGCTATCCTACCACTTCGTGGAAAGGTTTTAAATACAGAAAAAGCATCCATGAGTGATATTGAAAAGAATGTGGAATTAAATACTCTTATTCATGCGATTAATGCGGGTGTTGGTCCAGACTTTGATTATGAAGAATCTGACTACAATAAAATCATCATCATGACCGATGCGGATGATGATGGTTCTCACATTCAAATTTTATTACTCACATTCTTTTATCGATATATGCGTACATTAGTGGAACATGGAATGGTCTATATCGCTTTACCTCCCCTCTATAAAGTCACTAAAGGAAAACAATCACAATACTGTTATACCGATGATGAACTTAATGACTTGCGTAAGAAACTTGGGAAAGTGGAAGTACAACGATATAAAGGTTTAGGCGAAATGAATGCGACCCAATTATGGGAAACAACGATGGATCCTGAAACAAGAACGCTTATTCGGGTTGGTATTGAAGATGGAATGCTAGCTGAAAAGCGAGTTTCTACATTGATGGGTGATAAAGCAGAACTTAGAAGAAAATGGATTGAGAATAATATCTCCTTTACATTAGAGGATGATTTTAAGGTGGAATAGGTATTATGGCAAAGAAGAAAACATTTACAGATAACACGAAATATATTCCACTTCTTTTAGAAGATATTATGGGAGACCGTTTTGGTCGTTATGCAAAACATATTATTCAAGAAAGAGCGTTACCAGACGCAAGAGATGGTTTAAAACCTGTTCAAAGAAGAATTCTTTATGCAATGTATCATGATGGAAATACTTATGATCATCCATATCGTAAATCTGCGAAAACCGTAGGTCTTGTCATTGGTAATTATCACCCACATGGAGATTCCTCTGTTTATGATGCGATGGTTCGTATGTCCCAAGATTGGAAAGTTCGTTTACCACTTATTGATATGCATGGGAATAATGGTTCTATCGATGATGATCCAGCTGCGGCAATGCGTTATACAGAAGTTCGTTTAGCGAAGATTACAGAAGTCATGGAAGATGACTTAGATAAAAATACGGTAGAGATGGCTCCGAACTTTGATGATACAGAAAATGAGCCGACCGTTTTACCAGTTCCTTTTCCAGTGATGTTAGTCAATGGAGCGACAGGTATTGCGGCAGGTTATGCGACTAATATGCCTCCACATAATATGAGTGAAGTCATTGATGCGACTATCTGTCGCATCCGTGATCCAAAATGCACCCTTGAAGAAGTGATGCAATATTTACCAGGGCCGGACTTCCCGACGGGAGGTGTTGTTCAAGGTGCGCAGGGCATTAAAGAAGCATTTGAAACAGGGCATGGAAGAGTGGTTGTGCGTGGGAAAGTCACCATTGAAGAAGCACGCTCCATCAATCAAATTGTGATTACTGAAATTCCATATGAAGTTATCAAAAGTGAACTCGTTAAAAAGATCGATGAAATCAGAATGTCCAAAGACATTGATGGAATGTTGGATGTTAGAGACGAATCGGATCGTAATGGGTTGCGTATTGTAGTCGATGTTCGTAAAGATAGTGATGCGAATATGATTTTAAACTATCTTTATAAAAACACAGACTTACAAATCTACTACAACTACAATAACGTCGCCATCATTGATCAAAGACCTGTCCAAGTTGGCTTATTAGGTTTATTAGATGCGTTTATTGATTTTAGAAAAGAAGTTGTGATTCGTCGTAGCCAACATGAACTCAATAAGATGGAAGCGAGATGCCACGTGATTGAAGGCTTAATGAAGGCTGTTTCTGTTTTGGATGAAGTCATTGCGATTATTCGTGCTTCTCAAGACAAACAAGATTCTAAGAAAAATTTAATGGAACGCTTCAAGTTTACAGAACCACAAGCAGAAGCCATTGTTACATTACGTCTATATCGTTTATCCAATACAGATATTGTGGAATTACGTGAAGAATTCGCAGAACTCGTTAATAAAATTGAAGAAATGAAATCTATCTTAGATAATGAGAAGGTTTTACGTTCTGTCATCATCAAAGAACTCAAAGCAGTGAAAGAAGAATTTGGAGATGAAAGAAGGACGAAATTAGAAGATGAAGTCGAAGATATCGTCATTGATAAGATGAGTATGATTCAAAATGAAAGAGTCATGGTAACTGTATCAAGAGATGGCTATGTCAAACGTGTCTCCTTACGTTCCTATGGGGCAAGTGAAGGAATCTTAACGGGAACCAAAGAAGGCGATGAAATCATTGGTTATTTAGAATGTGATACGTTAGATGTCTTATTACTCTTCACTTCAAAAGGGAACTTTGCGTATTTGCCAGTTTACCAAATTGAAGAAGCGAAATGGAAAGATATTGGTATGCATTTAAATAAAGTGACTCGTATCGATGGGGAAGATAAGATTAAGAATGCAATTCTTGTGAAAAACTTCGATACTTACGCATGGATTATCACATCCGCAAGTGATGGCCAAGTGAAGAAAACGCCAGTTAGTCAATGGGTATTACAAAGAAATAGTCGTGTTACACCTGCGATGAATCTTTCTAATAAAGCCGAAATCGTAAATGCCTTTATCGCTTATGCCGGACAGAATATTGTTCTTGTATCCAAAGAAGGATTTGCATGCATGTATAGTATTGATGAAATACCTTCCACAAGTGTAAAATCCAAAGGGGTTAAAGGGATTAAATTAGGGAAAGAGGGTGTTTTAGCGTCTGCTTGTGTCGTAAGTGCAGATACTTCCGCTGTTCTTTTTGCGACTTCAACCGGTTTACTGAAACGAGTGAAAGTTGAAGATATTCAAGTTGGAAATCGTCCAGTAAAAGGTAGTCTCATTGCGAAACGTGTCAAATCCAACCCAAATGTGATTACACTTGTAATGCCGATTTCTGCCTATGATGAACTTAAGTTTTATGATCCAGAAGAACATCTTTTACGGGCAGCTGATATTCCATTAAAAACAACTGATACAACATTCTCAAATCCAATCTCTTTAAAGAAAGATTGGTATCTCTTAAAAGGAATTGAAGAATGTCGTATTGTGGATCGTCCAGAAGGTTTAACCATCGAAGATGAAGAAGTTCATGAAGATGTTGAGAAATTATCATTATTTGATGAGGATACAGAATGACCATTTGTAAAGGATGTGGTGTCACTTTACAACACAAAGACCCAAACAAGCCTGGCTATACACCAAAAGAAGAAGGTGCGTATTGCCAAAGATGTTTTCGTATTATGCATTATGATGATCTTCTCTTCTCATTAAGAGATACAATTCCACCAGAAAAAATCATTCAAGAAATTTCATCTAAAGAAGGAATCATTCTTTGGATTGTGGACCTTTATGATTTTGAATCTAGTATGATTCCAGAACTAGAATTTGAATTCAAAAAAAGAGATGTTTTTCTTGTATGTACAAAACGAGATATTCTTCCAAAGGCAGTCAAAGAAGATAAACTACTTCGCTTTGTGGAAAGAGAACTAAAAGATCGAAACCTTTCAATCGATCAAATTCATATTGTTTCCTTAAAGGATTCTGTGGATTCCTTAAAGCAAGAAATCAAGGACTTTGCGAAAGGAAGAAATGTAATTGTGGTTGGAAGAGCCAACGTAGGAAAGAGTACACTTCTCAATCGTTTCTTACAGAAAAAAGACCTCACCAGTTCTCGTTATCCTGGCACAACCCAGGCATTCCTTTCAACAGAGATTGATGGGGTAACGTATATTGATACACCAGGTATTGAACTAGAAGGCAGTATGATTATGAAAGTGAAGGAAGAAGACTTAATTCATATTCTTCCAACCAAAGAAGTCTTTGTCCAAATTTATCAAATTCATGAGAATCAATCCTTTATCATCGGCGGTCTAGCACAAATCGATTTTGAAACGAAAGAAGAAGCTTCCATTGCTTTCTATGAAAAGGATGAACTCAATATCCACCGTTGTAAAACAGACAATAAAGAAGAATTATGGAAGAAACATTATGGAGAACTTTTCCAACCCATTCCGATGAAAAAAGAATTTGAAACCATCCAACATGAGAAACAAAATGAAAAAGAAGATGTTGTGATAAGTGGATTAGGATTTATCTATGTGAGTGGAAACATAGATAAGATTTGTGTTACGGTACCAAAAGGTGTTACTGTAGCATTTAGGAAGGCGATGATTTAAATGTTAAGTGGAAAACAAAAAAGATTTTTACGTTCATTAGCACAAAATGAACAAGCTCTTTTCCAAATTGGAAAAGATGGGTTAAGTGATAACTTAATTGAAACCGTTGAAAAAGCTTTTTCAACACATGAACTACTTAAGATTAAACTATTAAAAACGATTCCAGTTGATAAAGAAGAAATCGCATTTGATTTAGCGATGCATACAAAAAGTGAAGTCGTCCAAATGATTGGAAATACAATTGTTTTATATCGAAAGGCGAAAACTCCAAAGATAATATTGCCATGAGAAGAATTGGTATTGTAGAAGGAACATTTGACCCGATTACAGAATCATCCATTCAAGAAATTCGAAAGAAACAAAAGGAATATCCAGTGGATGCGATTGTTTTTGTGGTCAAAAAAGAAGGACTTTTATCACAAAAGAAACGGATTCAACTCGTAAAGGATGCGATTAAACGCTATCGTACATTCACAACAAAGGTATTGCCTTTTGATCAAGTCCTTTTCAAAGAAGAAATCAACGATCTAAATGAAGAAAAGATACGGGAAGGGAAGTTTCAATACGCAGCTTGTGGGATTAAGAAACGATTGATTGAAGAAGGTTTATATCTTGAAGAAATCTTAAATGCGCACTTAAAAGATCATCGTAAGAATCATTCCATTGAAGTTGCGAAACTATGTGTAGAACTCGCAAAAGTACATCACGTAGATACAACCAAAGCATATATTGCGGGAATGCTACATGATATTACTAAGAATCAACCAGATTCATATCACGAACCATTTCTCAAAGAGTATCATCCTGAGATTCTTACCTATAATCCAAGAGTATGGCATAGTTATAGTGCTCCATATTTTCTAAAACAAGAGCTTGGAATAAATGATGCAATGATTCTAAACGCAATCAAGCATCACACATTAGGAACTGGAAAAAGTAAACTTGATTACATCTTATATATCGCCGATAAATGTGAACCGACAAGAGGTTATGATGCTTCAAAAGAAATACAACTTAGTAAAGAAAACTTAAAAAAGGGATTCCAACTCGTCATGAAGGAATCTGAAGAGTATCGTAAGAAGGAGAAATAGAATGGAATTATTAGACTTAATCATCAATACATTATCCGATAAATTAGGAGAACAGATTGTCTCAATTGATATGCGTTCTGTGAATCCTTTTACCGATTATTTTGTTATTACGACCGCAAAGAATTTACGTCATGCAGATGCCTTAGCCAATGACTTAATGAAAGAAGTAGAAAAAAATGGCTACACTGTTCGTACAAGAGAAGGAAGTGAAGGAAGCGAATGGATTTTAGTGGACTTTAATGAAGTCATTGTTCATATCTTCACTGATAGCGCACGACAAATATATAAACTTGAGAATCTATGGGGTGATTTAGAAATCACACGGTATTAATTATTTGGTTGGGCAATGGGCATTTCTATCAAATCCCCATCATAGAGATTATTTAAACGTAACCAACTTATTAAATTATCGTTCGAAATAGGTTGTTCGTGGTTCCACTCCAATGTGTTATCCACCACAATCTTTTTATCTTCTAAGTGACACGCTAAGAAAGCAGGATAGGTCGTTAAACCCCAATCCTCTCGTAAACGTGGAATTCTTGTTTCTTGAACGACTTGGGATAAATCGACATATTCAATTAAATCTCTTAGATTAAGTTCTGTTTCTAATGCCGCTGAATAAATAACAGTATTTTGAACATAAATACAATCCGCATCTGTTTGATCACAGAAAAAATAGTAGTGTGTCGCTGTTTGACCACTATTGAGGGTATAGTCTTTTATGGTGTCATAGTCTAATACATCTAAGTTATAAGTATGGGTTTCATCGGTATGAGGTTCAAATACCTTATATCCAACTAAAGCAGCACTATAGAGTAATAGAAATGTCATTAATACAAATAATATTCTTTTTAACATAAGTGTCTTGTAAATTGTATCACTGGCTCTATCATTTTAGCAATGAAACAATTTTCATAAATTTACTATATCACTATCCATCATCTCTTTGTATAATGATTAAGTCAAAAAGGTAGAAAGAGGCAAAAAATATGAAAAGAGTAACAGGAACGGTTTCAAGAGGTTTACGAGCACCTATTATTAAAGCAGGTGAAGATTTAGCGAAAACTGTAGTCGACACAGTCATGGAAGCCGTTGATAATCATGAAATTGAACCACGTGATAAAGATGTCTTAGCAATCACTGAATCCATTTTAGCTAGGGCGCAAGGAAATTATTGCTCGATTGATCATATTGCGAAGGATGTAAAAGAAAAAATGGGTGGAGAAACCATCGGTGTTGTCTTTCCAATTACTTCTAGAAATCGTTTTTCGATTTGCTTAAAAGGCTTCGCTAGAGGTGCTAAGAAAGTTGTGATTCTTTTCAGTTATCCAAGTGATGAAGTCGGAAATGCCTTTGTTTCCCAAGAAATCGTTGATGAAAAAGGAATCAATCCTTATGTGGATACACTCACAGAGAAAGAATTTGAAGAGTTATTTGGAAAGCCTTGTCATACCTTTACTGCTATGAACTATGTCGATTACTATCGTGAAGTCGTCGAAGGAGAAGGTGCGAAGGCAGAAATTATCTTCAGTAATGATCCTCGCGAAATCCTAAAGTACACAAAGAAAGTCTTAACGTGTGATATCCATACACGTTTCCGTTCAAAGAGATTATTAGAAAAAGCTGGGGCAGAAGTTGTCTTAGGAATGGATGATATTATGACTCATTCCATTGATGGTAGTGGATATAATGAACAATATGGTTTATTAGGTTCTAATAAAGCGACCGAAGATACAGTTAAATTATTTCCAAATGATGCCCAAGCATTCGTTGAAGATGTTCAAAAAAGACTGATTGAAAAAACAGGAAAACAGATTGAAGTGATGGTTTATGGAGATGGGGCTTTCAAAGATCCAGTTGGAAAGATTTGGGAACTTGCGGATCCTGTCGTATCTCCTGGTTATACAGATGGATTAGAAGGAACACCAAATGAATTAAAGTTAAAATACCTTGCGGATTATGCATTTGCGGATTTAAAAGGAGAAGAACTTGCCGAAGCCATTCGTCAATCTATTCAGGAAAAAGATGCGCAACTAAAAGGAAAGATGGTTTCAGAAGGGACGACGCCAAGACAATTAACCGATTTACTTGGATCCTTAGCCGATTTAACGTCTGGTAGTGGGGATAAAGGGACCCCATTTGTCTATATTCAAGGCTATTTTGATAACTATACTGATTAAGTCGCATGAATTTGCGACTTTTTTCTTGTTTAAATCATTCGTAAAGTCTTATAATAAACACACGATATTATTATGAAATGGTATGAAACAAGATATGTGAATCATCGTGATTGGATGATTGAAAACATGGAGTTATTAAATCTATCGGATCAAGAACTGATGGTTGTTTTTTTGATTGATTATTGTAATGAAAAACATATTCCCATTACCATGGATTTACTACAAAAGAAATGTCAATTAAAGAAAGATCAATTAGAAAGAGTCATTGCGACTTTATGTGCAAAGAATTACTTAGAAATACTTGCGTCTAGTAAAGATGTACGTTTCTCATTAGATGGATTATTTGATATTGATGTAGCTAATGAACAACGAGTCATTGATACACCTTTATTTGATGCCTTTGAAAGTGAATTTGGTAGACCATTAACCCAGAAAGAAATGCAGAAGGTAAGTGAATGGAATCGAACCTTTGATCGTAAGATTATTCTTTATGCTTTACGTGAAGCAAGTGCATACCAAAAAGTGAATCTAGTCTATATTGAATCTATCTTAAAGAACTGGAAAGAAAAAGGCGTCACAGGAATAAAATAAGAGGTTCCTAGATATGGATGTAGAACACATACTAAAAGAATTAGATCAATTGTTTCCAAATGCCCATTGTGAACTGGATCATAAGAATCATTATGAACTCGCAGTTGCGGTTGTTTTATCTGCGCAAACAACCGATGTGGCAGTAAATAAGGTTACACCAGCTCTTTTTAAAAAATATCCAAACGCTAAGAAGTTAGCAAACGGGAAACTTGAAGATATCGAAAAGTGTATTGCTAGACTTGGTTTGTATCATAATAAAGCGAAAGCGATTCAAGGTTTAGCTAAACATATGGTTGATCACTTTCATGGTGAAGTTCCAAACACGATGGATGATTTAGTTTCCTTACCAGGAGTTGGGAGAAAGTGTGCAAATGTGATCCTTAGTGAGTGTTATGGTATTCCTGCACTTGCGGTTGATACGCATGTGGAACGTATTTCAAAACGTCTAGGTTTTGCGAGAAAGAATGACAGTGTCTTAACTGTCGAAAAAAAATTGAAAAAAATGATTCCGAAAGAGAGATGGATTAAAACACATCATCAATTCATTTTCTTTGGTCGTTATCTATGTCATGCCCGTAATCCAGAGTGTACGAAATGTACATTTGTTTCAATCTGTAAAGAAAAGAATAAGAATTTAGGAGAATAGGATATGTATCGTGAAGTTGCACGAATTCAGCAAAGATTAACAGAAGAAGATTGTAAAAGTATTTTAAAAGAGAGTCAACGTGGTGTTTTATCCGTCATTACAGAAGATGGCTATCCGTATGGAATGCCAATGAATCATTATTTTGATGAAGAAGAAAATGTCATCTATTTTCATGGTGGAAGACACGGACATAAAATAGACTCATTACGAAAGAATCCAAGTGTGTCGTATTGTGTTTTTAAACAAGTCGAAAGCGAAGAGTGGTATTACAAGTTTCAATCTGTGATCGTATTTGGAAACGTAGCATTTATTGAAGACGAAGAAAAAGCACTCGAAATTAGTCGCAAGGTATCGTATAAGTTTACCAATGATACTAGTTATATAGAAGAAGAGATTAAAAAGGATGGCAAAGCCGTTTTATGCTTCGCCATCCATATTGAACATATGACAGGTAAATCGGTTAACGAGAAGTAATTATTTAAAGACATAGCAAGCAAAATCAGTATCATCATACATCATACCATTATTTAATACTTGGTTAGTGTTTTTATCAAAGATAAGATTTGTGTGAGATGCATCCACAATTGGATTTCCATTTTCATCTTTGAAGTTTTCACCTCACCATCAATACAGTTTCCACCATGACTAGTTGCCCAAGCTCTCACAGTTTCTTTATCTGCTGTATTATTAGGGACTTGTATCGTAGGCTCTTTATCAGGAGAAGGGGTAGGATTCTTCTTTGATCCAGATGTTTTTAAGGTGACACAAATTTCATTAGATTGAATATTACCATTCTCAAAACCATAATACCCACATGCTTCAATGTTGGTTCCACTTGGAATATCTACCTCTACGTTAAAGTTTGCGTTATCACTTACTGCTTCACCACGAACTTCACCATTTACACGAATGCGAACTTTATAACGGATTGGACCATATATCCAACTTTCATCAAAGAGGCGTTTTCCCCAAGCAGAGACAACCGCATTTTCACCGTTATATAAACTAATATCCATGGTATCTTCTGCAACCGTTAGCTTTGAAGCATCTGGATATGGGGCAAAGGAAGCTTCTAATTGATCGTTAATTGTGAAGGATGAAAGATTTTCTATCTTTGTTTCTTCGAGCGAAATTAGTTGTGCTTTATCTGCGCGAATTAAACCGGTTGTGATTAGATTTGGATCCATATCTTGTAATGGATATGCATAGGGGAAGGTACCTAAGATATGGGTGATGTTTACGACACCTTCTGGTTGAGGAATAAAGTCAGGGTGTAATTCATCATTTAGTACCGATAAGATTTCATTGGAGATACGTCCTTGTATGTTTAAGTTCAACTTATAATCATCAAAGTATGTATTTTCATCTTTAATACCTTTTTCATAACCTACCCATACAGCGGTTGTATATTGACTTGTTTCGGATACCATCCATACTTCTTTCGAAGCACCTTGTGGAATATTGTATTCTAAACCTTCCGTTCCCCAGTCCGTTGTACCAGTCTTTGCGTAAACTGGATAATCTCTTTGTAAAAGTTGAGAGTAGGTATATTGAGGAACGAGGTTATACATAAGACTTGCGGCTAGGTATGCTGATTCAGGTGATAATACTTGAACTGGTTCATAGGTTGGGTTAATAGGTTCTTTCGTTCCATTCTTAAAGACAATCTTTGAAATGGTATGGGGTTGAATGTATTTGCCACCATTCATTAAGATCGCATGTGCTGCCATGAGTTCTTGAGCAGTACAAGTAAAGTTGGAACCACCAATCGCAAAACCAATATCGAAGTTATCCTCTGTTACTTGAGAGAAACCTAAAGATTTAATATAGTCGACAACGGTTTGCCAACCAGCTGTATTAATAACATCTTGCAGTGCTTGAATGGCAGGTGTATTGAGGGACCAAGTGACTGCATATTGAAGTGGCATTTGTCCACCATATCTTTCATTAGCATTTTTAATAATGATATTGGTTCCTTGATACATGATTGGTTTATCTGTTACCACATGGCTTGTTGCCCATCCTAAGTATTCAAAGGCTAACGCATAGTCAATGATTGGTTTAATGGATGAGCCAGGTTGTTTATATTGGTGGGTAGCGTGATTGAGTAACATACTTCCACCACGACCATAGTTTCTCCCACCACCAATTGCAACGATTTCACCTGTTTGATTGTTTTCTGAAATCATTGCAATTTCTATCAAATCATCTGGAAAGACAACATTTTCAACTTCATCGGATTGAATCGCATCCATCACACGTTGTGCTTCTGGATCCATATAAGTATAGATTTCCATAGCGACAGATAAAGGGTCTAGCCCAGTAATTCGTTCTGCTTCTTCAATAACGGTATCAATATAGGATTGATTCGCATATTTATTTCCATCTTTACCAGAAGAAGAACGTCCGGAGGGATCGATGAGTGTATCTTCTACGCGAATATTTTTGGCAAGGGTATATTCTTTCTTGTTGATGTAACCATGACGCAATAACATATCAAGTACTGTATTTCTTCTTTGCGTCGCTAGGTCTAAGAAGTTATGTGGATCATAGTAGTAAGGGGAGTTAATAACACCTGCAAGCATTGCGCTTTCTGCAAGGTTTAATTCACCAGCAGGTTTTCCATAATAGTATTGAGAAGCTTTTTCAATTCCACGGATATTCCCAATCCCACCAAAGTTCATCTTGTTGAGATATAACTCAAAGATGGCCTTTTTATTTGATTTCTTTTCTAATTCTCTTGCAAGAGTGATTTGTTGAACTTTATACTCAATATCTTTATTTCTAGTAATACCTGTTTCATCATTTTGGTAGTACGTTAGTTTTACTAACTGCATTGTAAAGGTGGAACCACCTTGACGAGCAGGATTTTTGGTTAAGACATTCTTAACATTTACTAGTGCAGATTTTGCGAAACGTGGTAAATCAAATCCATCATGGGAGAAGAAACGGGAGTCTTCTACTGCTAAGAAAGAATCGATAATTGATTCAGACATTTGATTATACGTAATATTCTCTCTTAATTGTGTTCCAACATCCGCTATTAAATCCCCATTCTTATCGTAGATATTGCTAGATTCAGGAGAAAAGAAATCATCGACGTATAACTCTGGTTTCTCTTTGAGGTAGCCACGTAAAACGATAAGACCAGCTAATCCAACGATGAGTTCACAAAACACTAGAAACACTAAAATAAGTGTCCATAGATTTAACTTATTAATCTTTCTTTTCGCTTTTCTATTTGTTTGTGTCTGTCTTGTTTGTGTTGTCATTTGTAGTACCCCTAAAAGTATAGTTGATTAATAATCTCTAAGTAATCAACTGGCTTAACATAATTATAGCGAATCTCATGTGTATTTTCTTCAAACCACTGAATCGGAATGGATTTCTTATCCGTTGAAGAAACATAGTTTAATAATTTCTCGGCTTCAACATAATAAGTTTGATTCAGTTGTGTAAAGCGAATAATCACAAACGCAATCGCTCCTTGGTTTAAAACACTTTGGAGATGTTTGAGTTGATGATTGTGGATTGAACTAAGAGGGAAGGACGTTTTAGAAGCACATTCCTTCGCTTCAAAGTCGATATAACGAGTCCGATAAATACCGTTATAGTCCGTTGTGCTAGGAATCTTAAAGTACGCTTCTGTAATCTTCGCTGCACTTCGTTTTGGATAATCCACTTTGACAATCGTAACTGGAGTAGGCTTCTTATGAACAACCGCGAGATTGTTATTGAGATAGTATTCATTGGTTAAACCAATCTCTTTTTCTAACTCCATTCCACGTCCACCCTGTGAAGTTTTTATTCGTTGATAACTCATTTTTACTCCACTTGGATATTGTATCTTTGTGTTTTTCACCATGTATCTATTATATATTTCTTCTTTAAATTAAGGAAGCGTTGTTGATTTTCTAAAAGGTTTTATTATAATTATTAAAGAGATTATAAAGAGGAGTTTAATTATGGCAGGGAAAGTTAATCTGGATATTCAAACTATTTTAGATAAAGAATTTAATGTTGATTTTAAAGGATATAACGCAACAGAAGTAGATGGCTTTTTAGATTTGGTGATTCAAGATTATCAAACCTATCAAGAGATTACTTCTGAATTAAATCAAAAGATTGCGGAGCTTGAAAGAACAAATGCTTCTTTACGTGCAAAACTTATTGAAGTAGAAGGAAAAACAAGAGCGTTAGAAGCAAATGCATCGGCTTCCAAACAAGGTGCAAATAATGTGGATATTCTAAAACGCCTATCGCGATTAGAAGAAGAAGTTTTAAAACAAAAGAAAAATAACCAATAGCATACACGGCAGTCGCTGATATAGAAATATATTAGAGGAAAGTCCATGCTCGCACATTCTGCGATGAATGTAGTGTTTGTGCCAATCTAAAAAATAAGGTTGGGCAGTTTATAACTGACGGCGGAGAGATTACCTAAAGGAAACCATGGTAAGATCCCATAAAGTGTCACAGTGACGAAGTTAATGGGAAACCATTAAGTGGAACGCGATAAACCCCACAAGCGAGAAATCCAAATTTGGTAGGAGAACTTCCTGAGGTGAAATGAAACTAGAGGGAGGCTGTTGTATACAGAGATAAATGGCTGCCACTTTCATTTGAGAGTACAGAACATGGCTTATGTGTATGGGTTATCATAAGGAAGATGTAACATCTTCCTTTTAATATGTGTTATATGTTGCGTGTTTTAGCGAAATATGCAATAATTAAATAGTTGGATTTTGAAAATGTAACTTGTATATGGTTAAAAGAAAGGGATATACGAAGAGAATTTCAGGAAGAATGTGTCAACGGAGTTAGATGCGTTTTGAAGGAGAAAAAAACACGAAATGTGATATACTTACAACATTGGGAGGAACACCATGAATTTACCAAATCGATTAACTGTATTCCGCATTATATTAGTTCCTATTATCGTATTATTTTATATTTTTCCATATGCACAATTTGGCTGGGAAATGAAAACGTTTATGGTTGGTAATAATACGATTTCTATTGTGAATTTAATTTGTTTAGGAATCTATCTACTTGCGGCATTTACGGATTACTTAGATGGAGTCATTGCTCGTAAAAGAAATATGATGACGACATTTGGTAAGTTTGCAGATCCAATTGCGGATAAGATGTTAACAACGACGATGTTTATCCTATTTGTTTCAAGAAGTATCATTCCGGTAGTTCCTGTCATTATTATGGTTTGTCGAGATATTATCGTAGATGGCTGTCGAATGGTGGCTGCAAGTAACGGAAAAGTTGTTTCGGCACAACTATTAGGAAAATTAAAAACGGTATTACAAATGTTGACGGTCGCACTCGTATTGCTGAACAATTTACCATTTGAATTATGGGGATTGCCTGTAACCAATATTATGTTATGGTTCTCTGCATTTGTGAGCTTATTTAGTGGTATATCCTATTTCTCACAATTAAAAGATGATATTTTTGAAAGTAAATAGGGGAATCTATAAAATGTGCGAATAGTATGAGTGAAGGAGTAATTGCAATATGGCAAATGAAAAAGTAAAAGAAACAGATTCAAAGAAAGATCAACTGCTTGCTGATGCCCTTAAAACCATTGAAAAAGAATATGGTAAGGGAAGTATTATGCGTCTAGGAGATCGTGCAGAAGTATCCGTGGATGCGATTCCAAGTGGCTCACTGGCACTCGATGCTGCATTAGGTATCGGTGGTTATCCAAAGGGACGAATTGTTGAAATCTTTGGACCAGAGTCTTCTGGTAAGACAACCTTAGCGTTACACGCAATCGCAGAATGCCAAAAGGAAGGTGGCAGATGTGCCTTCATAGATGCTGAAAATGCGATTGATCCAGTATATGCACAGAATTTAGGTGTCGACATTGACGAACTCATTCTTTCGCAACCGGATTCTGGTGAACAAGCTCTTGAAATTACAGAAGTGTTAATCAAGTCGGGAGCGATTGACTTAATTGTTATCGACTCTGTAGCTGCACTTGTTCCACAAGCAGAATTAGATGGAGAAATGGGAGATTCTTCCATCGGTTTACAAGCACGTCTGATGTCTAAAGCAATGCGTAAACTTGCAGGTGTGATGAATCGCTCGAACTGCACCGCAATCTTTATTAACCAATTGCGTGAGAAAGTTGGGATTATGTTTGGAAATCCAGAAACAACACCAGGTGGTAGAGCTCTTAAATTCTATTCTTCTGTTCGTTTAGATGTTCGTAAAGCCGAATCTCTTAAACAAGGAACGGAAGTCTATGGAAACTCTGTCAAGATTAAGGTTGTAAAGAATAAGGTGGCTCCACCATTTAAGACAGCTACTGTGAATATTATCTTTGGAGAAGGTATTTCACATCTCGATGAGGTTATTAATGTCGCCGTCGAAAATGACATTATTGAAAAGTCTGGAGCGTGGTTCTCTTACAAAGGAGAAAAGATAGGTCAAGGATTTGCGGCTGTACGTGAATACTTCAAGAATCATCCGGAAGTCGATGAAGAAGTAACTGCCACTGTAAAAGAGAAACTCTTTGGTGGAAGTAAAGCACCAGAGACAGAATAATAAGTTTTATCGTAAACGGCGAGATAATAAAAGAAGAAAGAAGAAACTTCTAAAAAGCTATATAGAAACCCTGTGAGAGTGTATGGCATACAGGGTTTTTAATTGTGTTTATAGACAGGTTTTTTTTAGTTGAAATCCAAACTGAGACATTGAACGACGTGTGTTCTTTATTTAGAAAAAAAGATTATATCAATACCACTATCTATTTGTTTATGACTTACTTCATGGTAGCTAAAATCTTCTAATATCTTTATTAAGTTTTCTGGGCTTATATCATCGTTTTCAACCACAACATCTAAGTCATGAACTTTTTCTTTGGACAAGTATTCTCGCCATTGGTTGTCATAAACAGGGGTTCCTGTAGTGCAAGGAGCAAGTATAGTTTTGTCTAATAAGACATACATGTAAACATCACTTCCCACAAAAATGACATTGTTACTGCGCAAATTATCTTTTATCACTTGCGTGTTATATAACATTTTTAAAGTGTTTTTTTCGATATATAAGTTTGGTAGAAGTGAGTCGTCTTTAACTAAAGGAGTATTGAAGATATTGTTGGGTACTGTACCGGTAATTCTTGCTGTAAATATCATAGAAGACAACTGGCTGAGAAGAATACAAACACATAAGAAAAGAGCACTTTTTCGATGAGATTGTAGAAAAATGTAAAGTAGAATAATAATACTTGCTGTCATTGTATAACCACTATTAGCACTTATTCCGTTATTAGATGTGAAAAAGCAGATTGAAAAGACAGCAATGTAGTAAAGAAGAATGGTTTTTAAAACTTGATTATTTTTATGAATGCTGATCACTAACCATACAACAACAATAAGCAAATATCGTTCAATAAAATAAAAGGGTGTACCAATTGTGATCGGAAGACCTAATGTCACATAAAGAAATAGGCTAGCTGTCGCGAAAGTGAAATGGGTTTGTTGTTCAAAAACTTTATTGGCCTTTTTACAATAACCATAGTATACCAAACAAATGGTAATGTAGATAATGCTAGATTTTAAGATGAAAAGAAGAATTGTATAAAAATCGTGAAAAAGAATGCGCATTTTTAATAGAAGCGAAAAATCGTGGGAACCATCCAACAAGATAAGTGAAGCAGAGTTGAATAAGCCATCTATACCTTTAAGACAGATTACAGGAATAATTGTACAAAGCAGTATGATAAAACTTGTCGCGAGTATCATTGCGGCTTCTTTGTATTCTTTCCTTTTTAATAATAATAAAACACATGGAACATACAGTAAGATTTGTGTCGGGAATATAAGAGAGAGAAAAGAAAGTAATAGCCCTAGCAAGATAGGACGAGGTCTATTATCTAACCAATTAAAAATCACAAACGAAATATTAATAAGAATAATTGTCGCTAAAATAGAATGCTCAATTTGAAGGATACCTTTTGGAAAAGCTGTAATTGCAATCAGAAAACAGAGTATAGAGAAAGGGATATCGTTTGTTCGCTTTTTGCAAAAGAAGAATACATTAAGGTGTGATAGTGAAATGACAATAATGCTTAGATAGCGAAAAGTAAGCACAACGTTACCTCCTATTTTCGTGCTAACAAAGTATAGTGGCAGTGAAAAGACATTTGAAAACTGATAAGCATCATATAGAGATACTAAATAATCTAATCCAGGAGAAGCTAAACGATGCATAATCGTGAAAGCGTATTGCTCATCGCAGTCAAATCCTATATGTGCCTTAAATAGTAGTGATAATATAGTGATAATACTTAGAATTAAACACAAATAATAATCGTTTCTCGTTTTCATTATCGCTATTATAACAAACATAACACGTATTTATGGTATACATTTTATTACTCGTAAACGAGGCCTTCTTTCCATGTTCTAATATTTTTCATATACTGATGATGAGAGATATCAGAATAGTAGGAAAATTAAGGTGACTTACATGAGTCTAATTTTTTACAACCTGAACAAACGTATGGGAATCAAGAAACCCTAGGACAGGCAGGGGAACTAATGAATTGGTTGCACAATTCATTACAGTTATCGTGATTACAGAACTAGCATAGGGCTGATACACAATGTGGGCATAGTCTATGTATTTCACAAACATTCTGTTTTCCACATTTATTTATCTGATTCGCTCTTATTATTAATTTCCGATGATGAGTAATCTCATAGCGAATACATTTCGGACTTCTATGTAATATAGAAGCTATCTGCTTCAATGTTATCCTTTCGTTGTTAAGTAATAACTCAATTTCTTTCCTTTCTTTTAAAAGATAGATGAGTATATTGTCTGCTTGCTAAACAAGAGACCTTCTTTCTTTTAAACGGCACAATCTCAACTACATCATATTTAATATTAAAAAAAGGAACTTTCACTGAAAAAAAGAACCTGAAAGGGAGCTATCAAAAACAAATAACGGAAATAAAACATCAACTTTCGATTTTTATACAATGGAAATTAGTGTATAATAATAATGGAGAAATCCGGAAATTGTTAATACTAGAAATGGAGGAATTGCTATGGGGAGTATTAATGCAATGACCATTTTAGCTGGTATTGTTGGTATAGCAATCGGTGTCATCTTGATGATGATTGCTGGAAAAGCGGGCTTAGATCGTGCGAAAAACCAAGCACAATCTATATTAGAGGAATCTAAAGCGAAGGCGGAAAATATAGTACGTCA
Organism: Solobacterium sp.; assembly: GCA_017515505.1. Taxonomy (GTDB): domain Bacteria; phylum Bacillota_I; class Bacilli_A; order Erysipelotrichales; family Erysipelotrichaceae; genus Bulleidia. Next base: position 1,812 of record JAFWFT010000048.1, on the reverse strand, counting down.
AGCGAACTTAGATGGTAAACAGCAGGTTTATGAAATGAATCTGCAAGCAGAGAAGGAACTCAAGGATCAAAAGAATAAGATCCAACAAACCGAAAATAAGCTTCTTCGTCGTGAAGACAGTCTAAGTTTTAGAGAAGAAAATTTAGTTACAAAAGAAAAGAAACTAGATGAAATGACTAAGCTAGCTGATGATAAATTAACCAATCTCAGCCGAATGGAATCAGAGTTACAACAAAGAATTGATAATCAAATCGCAGTATTAGAAAGAGCTGCCAATATGACGCAAGAAGAGGCACGCACAGAACTAATGGATGCGGTAGAAAAGAAGTGCGAAAAAGATATCGCTACTTATTTACATGAGCAAGATGAAATTGCGCAAGAAAAGGCAAGTGAAAATGCTCGTACGATTATTGCAACTGCAATTCAACGCTATGCACAAGAAGAAACCGTGGAACGTACGGTATCCGTCGTATCTTTACCAAATGAAGATATGAAAGGAAGAATCATTGGGCGTGAGGGTAGAAATATCAAGGCAATTGAACAAGCGACTGGTGTTGATTTAATCATTGATGATACACCGGATGTTATTACGGTGTCTTGTTTTGATCCAATTCGTAGAGAAATCGCTCGTCAATCATTAGAAGTCTTAATGAAAGATGGACGTATTCAACCAGGTCGTATTGAAGAAGTTGTTGCGAAAGTTACAAGAGATTTAGATGAATCTATTATGAAGATTGGTGATGAAGCCGTCTTTAAACTAGGTATTGGTCGTATGAATAAAGATCTTGTAAAACTCGTAGGACGTTTACGCTATCGTTATAGTTACGGGCAAAACATCCTAGAGCACTCGATTGAAGTTGCAACATTTGCAGGAATTATGGCTGCGGAACTTGGGCTAAATCAAAATTTAGCTAAACGAGCAGGTTTATTACACGATATTGGTAAAGCAATTGATTTTGAACAAGAAGGTAGTCACGTTGAACTAGGCGTCAAGGCCGCAAAGAAATATGGTGAAAACCAAATTGTAATTAACGCAATTGAATCACATCATGGAGATGTTCCTGCGGAGAGTGTTATTGCAGTTCTTGTAGGGGCTGCAGACGCATTAAGTGCCGCAAGACCAGGTGCGCGTTATGAATCCATGGAAAACTACATTGAGCGTCTTGAACAATTAGAGAAAATTGCTTCTGACTTTGATGGAGTTGAAAAAGCATTTGCGATTCAAGCTGGTAGAGAAGTGCGCGTTATGGTTCAACCAGAAAAATTGGATGATATTACCATGGTAAAAGTCGCACATGAGATAAAAGAAAGAATTGAAAATGAATTAACGTATCCTGGCCAGATTAAGGTTACTTTAATTCGTGAAGTACGAGTACAAGAATTAGCACAATAATATGAATATTCTATTTCTTGGAGATGTGTTTGCAAAGAGTGGAAGAAATGCTGTTGTGGAGCATATTCCACTTCTTAAAGCGAAGTTTAATTGTGACTTAGTGATTGTGAATGGTGAGAATGCAGCTCATGGGAAAGGCATTACAGAAAAAATCTATCACTCTTTGATGGATGCTGGAGCAGATGTAATCACATTAGGGAATCACGCATTTTCAAAGTCGGAAATTAGAGAATCTTTGGGAACTTGTACATCCTTAGTGTTTCCTAAAAATATCGAGCATGAAGGAACGGTTCCTTATTATGTCATTAAAGAAGTAAATGGAAAAAAGATAGCAGTAGTGAATCTTCTAGGACAAGTTTTTATGGATTGTGCATCAGCAAGTCCATTAGAAGTAATGGAAGATCTTCTTGATGAAATTG
>JAFWFT010000047.1 GCA_017515505.1 Solobacterium sp. | reverse complement strand
TATATAATTGATTCTCTAACCAACTCGCACTTCCATAAATGATCGGTGTATATCCAGCTTCACGAATTGTCTCTGAAAATGAATGCGTGATTTGTGTAATCTCTTCTTTTGTTAAATGATGGATTCGATCATAATCACCCACATATTCCATATCAAACGCAATCCCACAATGAATTTCATAGTCTTTCACAAGTTTTAATACAAATCGTGCCTCTTCCATCGCTTCTTCTCGATCAATTGCTTGTGAAAAGAAATAAACTCCTACTTCTAATCCCGCATCTAAGGCCCCTTGAATATACGAGCGATATCTTTCATTTTCATGAAGAATTCCACTTTCATACCCCCGATATCCAGCTTGAATAATGACGAAGGAAACTCCCGATTCTTTTACTTTTGTCCAATCGATATCTTTTTGATAATGACTTACATCGATTCCCACATCCGATGTATATTGTTCATCATCATATCGCAAATATCCATCCTTATAAAACTTTGAAAAATCATAGTCATGTTTATAAACTGGATCTACATTTGGTTCTGGCGTTTTAATCACAATAGGTTCTGGCTCATGATAAAAAAGTCGTTCCATTAAATTTGAGATGAACTCAATTCCAAGGATTAATATACTGATTAACAATAAGATTCGAAAAGGTTTAATTTTTCTTTTTTTCGCCATGTGTATGATTATACCATGTCAACCACTAGGGAGTTTGCTAAACTATATGTATGGATTATATTCACTATTACAATTCTCCTCTAGGAAGAATAACTCTCGCTAGTGATAGTAAGAATCTAACTGGACTATGGTTTAATCATCAAAAGAACTATGGTTCAACTTTATCAAAAGATTTTTTACAGGAAGATTTACTGATTTTTAAAGATGTCACTTTGTGGCTAGATGAGTATTTTAGTGGGATGATTCCAACATTTCTTCCATCGTTAAAGTATTCTTCAACTCCCTTTCGAAACGAAGTTTGGAAGATTCTTCTTACGATTCCTTATGGTAAAACAATGACCTATGGAGAAATAGCGAAGACCTTTTCTAAAACAATGTCTGCGCAAGCAATTGGTGGAGCAGTTGGCCATAATCCAATCTCAATCATCATCCCTTGTCATCGTGTCATTGGAAAAGACAGAAATCTTGTTGGATATGATGCAGGAATTGAAACAAAGAGAGAATTATTAAGATTAGAAGACAGTATATAAAAACAGCTGCATCAAATTGATACAGCTGTTTTTGTTTATTATTCGCCTTCTTCGTTTACTTTGACTAAATCAGTATATGCGATATCCGTTGGCGTTTCACGTCCAAATAACATCGTTAGAACACTTGCGATTTGTGTTTGATCATTCATGGAACTGATACGACCTTCCATACCAATGAATGGTCCAGATAGAATTTTTACAGTATCGCCTACTGTGAAATCCACCACAATCTTCGCATCGCTTTGACCTAATCGTCTTAAAATAGAATCCATTTCAGATGGAGATACCGGGAATGGTTTTGCACCACCACCTGATGAACCAATAAATCCTGTTACACCTGGTGTATTACGGACAACATACCAAGCTTCATCTGTCATTCTCATTTCCACAAAGATATATCCTGGAAATAAGTTACGCATTTTAGACACTTGTTTCCCATTCTTGATTTCAATATCTTCTTCTTCCGCTACGATGATACGAAATAAGTTATCTTGAATACCCATACTCTCAACACGTCGTTCAAGGTTTTCTTTTACTCTATTTTCATGTCCAGAATATGTATTAACAACGTACCAACGTACTTCTTCTTCAGTTGCTGGTTTATTTACTTCTGACATAATTACGCTCCAATTCCCATTGCACGTAACACGAATGTCACAATGAATTCACATAGCACGAAGAATAGCGCAAAGAATAAGACAAAGATAATAACTTCGGTTGAATTTGTTATAATGTCTTTCCACTTTGGCCAACGTACACGTTTCGCTTCTTTTTTAATACCACTCCAACTAAATGTTCTATCCATAATAAGATCCTCCTACTTTGTTTCTTTATGTAAAGTCTTTTTATTACACTTGGGACAATACTTCATAAGCTCTAAACGCTTCGCACTATTTTTCTTATGCGAAGTCGTATAGTTCCTTGATAAACATACGGTACAAGCTAATATTACCTTATCGTCCTTTGCCATAAAAAAAGAACTCCTTAAGTTCAATAAAACTATACCACCCCTTATATCAGAACGCAATATAAAATAGAACTTTTTCTATTCAAAACCAGCTGTTAAAAACACCATCACAATAAAACTAATAATCCCAAACCATACCGCAAAACAAATCGGAGGCTTAATAAAGGCAATCAGGATATCCTTAATCATTCCTTTTGGAATATGAAATTCACGTTTTTTCTTATATCTTCGAGTACGTCCCTTTTCATCTTTATAATAAATCCAAGGATGATTATAAAACCAAGTTAAAACATACATTAATACATAAATCGGGATAACTGGTACCATAATACAGAACCATACAGCCGATCCTCCTAGATTAATTTTTGAGAATTGAAAGCCATTAACTAATAACGCAAGAAGAACCGGAAAGAATAATACCACCAATATCAATAGAGCGCCTCCTATTATTCGTAAAGGTGTCGTAAAACGTAGTGTAACTGGCCTATCTTTTCCATTAATATTTTCAAAGAATATAGGTCTATAAACTTTGCGTTCTAATATCGATTCATTCATCACAAGTTTATTTTTCTCACGATGAAATGTCTTTTCTTTACTTGTGTATATTTTATGACCTAAACTAACTGAAAAACCATTATCACCATAATCGCTATTTGCACATAATGTAACAACAATGAAAAAGATTGCGAGTAAACCAGTAATATATAGACTCGACCCTTTTTCCATTCCAAAAAGTCTAAAAGCTCCATATACAATTGCACTGACCAGTAAGGTATATAGAATCGCTTTTAACCACCATGGCATAAAATAGTAACGTGATTCTTTTTCAGCACGTACACTAATCTTACCTGTCTGCCCATTCATCGCCATCATCGTATTACCATGCGCAATATAATAAACAGGTAGTAATACAGGAAGACGTATTAATGAACTTGTGTAGACATCAATATCGACAGCTTTTGATTCTAATGTCTTTTGCACAAATGGTGTATATGTACTTCTTGTTTCTTCACGTACACGTTTTTCTAAATCTTGATCGGAAATATCGGATACTTTTACACCATGTCCTGCGACATAACTAAAATCAAACGGTACTAACGCCTCTGTATCAAATGGTTCCATCCCATCAAGTAATATATTATCTAATTGTTGGGACCGGTTCACAAACGTATTCATTAAGAAACCTTCACAAGGAAACTTTTTACTACCCACTATTCTAGATACATTCATATGAACTGGACCATGTAACAACTCATAAGGAAGGTAAAAAGCTTGAAGTGAATCAATTAGCGAATGAATGTGTTTTGCTTCTGAAAGATTCTTATTTTGTTTACACCAATCTTCCAGTATCCTTTTTGCCTCTTCTTTTGTGATTCCAAAAGGAATAACACTTTCTGGCATTTCTTCATATTCAAGATACGAATGACGCACTACATTTCTTCCACAAAATGCACAATTTGATAATGGTTCATTTTCTTCAAATAAAAGTTCAGATCCACAACCCGTACAAGAAGTTTTCAATAACTTAAACTTCTTCACATCATCTTTTAATTTTTTGTGCTGCAAGGAACGATATCCTTGTGTTTGAAGAATCGCGTCCTGGATTCCTACTTCTCCATCACAAAAAGAACACAAGTATTTTTGCGTTGGAATATCAAATGATGCAGGAGCCCCACATTTCGGGCATTTAATATCAAATATTCTTTCTTTAGTCATACTTATTATTATTGTAAATGAACTATGAACTAAATGCATCATCATTATTTTTAACAAATGTTTTTACTTTTTTGAGATACATCTTCTATTTTTCGACTAGAAACAGTAGACATATTGCATAATCCTAATTCCGTTTATCCAATTCAAAAAAACATTTATCAGTAAGAATAGATTGCTTTCTTTACCTTCTTCTTAATTCTCTGTAAGTGATAATCATATGTTTTATAATTGATGCCTAATATTGAACTCGCATCTTTATAAGACATTCCACTAATCCATAAATGAAATACTTTTCTTTCTAATTGTGATAGAGGTACATTTTCTACACGTTTTACAGCTTCTTTATATTGTGTAATATAAGCTGGATCTTTCATCACAGTATGTTTAGAAGTTAAGTAATAAGAGCCTCCATTTTCTTCAATATAACTATTAAAAGAAACGCTGTTCATTAAATGGATTCGATTACTAGAAAAGTATTGGCGCATGGATGTATAGATTTTTCTTCGAATCACCAAATAAACAAATGTAACAATTCCACAATCTTTATCTTCTCGATATGAATCAATCGCTTTTGGCACAGAGATTAAAGCTTCTTGTTTGAGGTCTTCTTCATAAAGACATAACGATTTATACTTGGATACTAGCATTTCCACTTCCGTATTAATCTGACGCTGAAAGAATTGAAAAAGAGCCCTTAGAGAGTATTCATCTCCTTGTCGGCTCATATAAATTAGTTCATAAATATTCTCTGACATTGTATTCCTCCTTAGAGAACATGACGCCTGCCACAGATTTCATAGAGTAAGATTCCTGTACTTACGGATGCATTTAAGGAAGAAATGGATCCAATCATTGGAATGGTTACCGTATAGTCACATTCTTCTTTCAGTAATCGTGAAATACCTTTTCCCTCATTCCCAATCACAAGCACTGTATGAAAGTCATATTTTAGCGAACGATAATCTTCTCCCTTCATATCGGTTCCAACAATCCAGTATCCTTTCTTTTTGAGATCTTGAACGGTTCGTACTAAATTTGTGACCGGTGCACATTTCACAGTGTGAATCGCTCCCGTTGAAACTTTCGCAACCGTTGGAGTTAATCCAACATTATGGGTCTTCTTAAAGATGACACCATCTGCCCCAACCGCATCTGCCGTTCTAAGAATCGCTCCTAAGTTATGTGGATCTTCTAATTCATCTAGTAAGATAATTAATCCGTACTCCGAATGTTTCGCTTCAACAAGATCATCTACCTCATACGTTTTATAATCTTCAATCTTGGCGACAACACCTTGATGATTTGAACTTCCAGCTAACTTCTGTAAGGTTTTCTTATCCACAATTTGAACAGATACATTTGCTTTTCGACAAGCTTCTTCAATTTCTTTATCTTTCTGTGAAAGAAATACTTCTAGAACACCTTGCTTGGTTAGAAGAATCTGTTTGACAGGGTTTTTCCCATAGATAAATTGTGACATACTATTCCTCCTTCAAGGTCCTAACTTTGTGCCATATTTCTTTAATTCTGTCCTCATTTTGTCGCAATTTCAACGCTCCTAAAATCGCTTCGAAACCTGTACTCTTTCGATATACAGAAACAGACGTATGATGTGGAACACTACCTGTATGCGCGTTTCTTCCACGCTTAAAGTATTCTTCTTCTTCCTCTGTGAAGAAGCTTTCATTATGCAATTGATCATAGAAAGAGGCTTGTGCTTTTGCGCTGACATAGGCAACACTCTTCTTTTGTAAAGCTTCGCCTTTCCCTTCTCCTTCTTGGATTAAGGTTTCGCGAACTAACAGTGACCAAACCGCATCTCCTAGATAGGCTAATGTACTTCCGGATTCAATCACAGTAAACCTCTTTCTGTTAGGACGACATGATACTCATCCGCTTTCGCAAAGTCTTTTGCACTCTTCGCTTCATTCCATTTTTGGAAGATTTCTTTTTCTTCCTCTCCTATCACAGGCTTTTCCACTTCAATTCCTAAAACTTTCAACATTTTTTCCACAGCGTTTCGATACTTTCCAACTTCTTTAAAATCAATCTCTTTTTGACGTAATGCTTGATTCAATTTCTTAACTGTTTCAAAAATAACTGCGTACGCATTTGGTGTATTCATATCATCATCAAGTTGATCTAAGAAATGACGATATTCCTCTTCATCGTAAGAATCATCAAACGATTGATTCGCAAGTGCGACTTTAATATCTGCCTGTTTCATTGGCGATAAAACTCTTTCTAATTCTTTTCTTGCGGTTTCAATTGTCTCATCCGAGAAATTTAATTCTTTGCGATAATGAACAGAACTAACTAACCACCTTGTTAGGTTCGTACCTAGTTTTTCTACCACATCTTTTGCCCACAAGACATTTCCTAATGATTTGGACATCTTATCTCCATTAATGTTAACCATCGCATTATGAACCCAATAGTTGGCTAAGGCATTTCCTTTCATGGCTTCTTGTTGGGCAGCTTCATTTTCATGGTGTGGAAACCGCAAATCCATTCCTCCCCCATGAATGTCAATGAGTGGTCCCATATTATTGTTGATCATGACAACACATTCTGTATGCCAACCTGGTCTACCTTCTCCCCAAGGGCTATCCCATTTAATACCGACATCCGTTTTCTTCCATAACGCAAAATCATATGGATTCTTTTTATCTGTATTCTCTTCAATACGTGCACCTGCTTCTAAGTCTTCTAATTTATTGTGACTAATTTCTCCATAAGTAGGTACAGAATCAACCGAGAAATAGACATCCCCATCCACTACATATGCATTTCCTTTTTTAACGAGGTTATCAATAAAGGCAATTATTTCATCCATTGTTTCAGTAACACGTGGTGTCATATCTGGAAGTTCTGTATTTTATTGGGTACGAACTGCTTGATATGCTTCAATATATCTTTCTGCGATTTCTGTTTCACTAACACCTTCTTCCAAAGCTTTGTTAATGATTTTATCATCCACATCTGTAAAGTTTGAAACATATAAAACTTTATATCCCTCTGCTTCAAACAATCGTTTCAATACATCAAACACAATCATAGGACGCGCATTTCCGATATGTGCATAGTTATAGACTGTCGGTCCACAAACATACATACTGACATGTCCATCTTTAATTGGTTTAAACTCTTCTACCTTTAAAGTTTTTGTGTTATATAACGCAATCATTGTCATTCCTCCTAAAATAAAAACGCCTTTTTTAAAAAGACGCCATAAGCGTGGTCCCACTTTTCTTACTTCTCATCTGACGTAACGTGCCTAACGTCTTATCCTACTCGATTCAAATAAGCCCTCCAGGATGCAATTCTATTCTCTCTATGAGGATTTTTCACCAACCAATCCATCTCTAATCATAGAATATATAATAGTTCTTTTCCTATCATCAGTTTCATTTAGTATATCTCATTTTATAACCTAAAACAACGAAGAAACCTATCCTATATTTCGTATATAATAATGAAGGGGAGGATAGCGATAGTGAAAGAATATGATTTAATCATAATTGGAGGTGGCATTAGTGGTTGTGCCATCGCACGAGAATTATCAAGATATAAACTGAAAGTTGCGATATTAGAAAAAAATAGTGATATCGCTTCTGGAACGACAAAAGCAAATGGAGGAATCATTCACGCAGGTGATGATCCTCAACCTGGAACCCTAAAAGCAAAGCTTAATGTACGTGGTGTCGAACTCTATCCAACATACGCAAAAGAATTAGGTTTCCATTATAAACTTACCGGTTCAATGGTCGTTGGATTTGATGAAGATGATTTAAAACATCTTGAACAAATCTATGACAATGGAATTCAAAATGGTGTTCAAGGAATTGAACTTGTAAAAGATTCGAAACGCATTCAAGAAATAGAACCGCAATGTTCAAAGAACGCTAAGTATGCCGTATATTGTCCAAATTGTGGTATCGTTGATCCATTTGAAGTTGCGATAGCTATGTGTGAAAATGCCGTCGAGAATGGTGTTGATGTTTATTTAGATGAACCTGTAATTAAGATTGATAAAGAAAATGGTTTTATAATCAAAACTCCAAAAGATACTTATCATACAACGTATGTGATTGATGCGGCAGGTTTACACGCAGATGATGTTGCTAGACTAGCTGGCATTGATGAATATAATATCATCGCAAGACATGGAGACTTACTCATGTTGGACAAAGAATGTGGCGTGAAAAACCTCATGCCTCTTTATCCAATTCCTTCTCCTGAGTCAAAAGGAGTTGTTTCTTTATCCACACTTGCGGGCAATGTCATTGTCAGTGCAACTGCCGTATACAGAGAGAAAGATGATACTGCTTCTTACAAAGAAGGAATTGAAGAGTTACTACGTGGGACAAATAAAATTGTGGATGGATTAAATTCTCGTAAGGTCATTCGCACATTCGCAGGAGAACGTGCAGTAGTTGAAAACAATAATAATGATTTCTGGATTAAACCTTCCACTATAGAACCCAATTGGTTCCATGTCGCAGGTATCCAATCTCCTGGTGTCGCAAGTGCTCCTGCACTCGCAGAATATGTTATCCAAATGTTAAAAGAAAGCGATGTCCCTCTCATTGAAAAAGAGAATTGGAATCCAATTCGAAAAGAACCAATTGATTTTTCAGAACTAACACCGACGGAGCAAAATGATCTTATCCATCAAGACCCTACATATGGAAAGATTGTCTGTCGTTGTGAAACGGTTACTGAAGGAGAAATCCTTGCAGCATTAAAACGCAATCCTCAACCTCGAACAGTTGAAGCGATTAAACGTCGTACAAGAGCTGGCATGGGAAGATGTCAAAGTGGATTCTGTCAAAGTAAAGTCGTTCTCATCTTAGCTAGAGAACTTGGGGTTTCCCCATCTGATATTCATTTAGAAAATAAAAACTCCTGGATTTTAACAGGTCATGTTAAGGAGGGCCAATCATGAATACAAATTATGATGTGATTGTTATTGGTGGAGGCCCTGCTGGTATGGCCGCAGCCATTGAGGCAAGTAAACAAAACACTTCCGTCGCTCTTATTGAACGAAATGATGAATTAGGTGGAATCTTAAATCAATGTATTCACCCTGGGTTTGGACTAAAGTATTTCAAAGAAGAGTTAACAGGTCCTGAATACGCACAACGATTAATCAATGAACTTCAAGAAACAACTGTAAAAGTTTTCTTATCCTCCATGGTCTTATCCATTCATCATGACGATAATCAAACACACTATGTGACATTCATAAATGAAGAAGGAAATACCACTCTTTCCACAAAAGCCATCATCCTAGCGATGGGTTGTCGTGAAAGAACACGTGGAGAAATCAAAATTCCTGGTTCAAGAGTCGCAGGCGTCTTCACAGCTGGTCTTGCGCAACGGTATATCAACATGGATAATTTCAAACCAGGTAATCGATTTGTGATTTTAGGATCCGGTGATATTGGGTTGATTATGGCACGTCGTCTTTCTTTAGAAGGAATGAAAGTCTTAGGTGTTTATGAACTAATGCCATATGCGAATGGATTATTTAGAAATATCAAAAACTGTTTAGATGATTTCAATATTCCTCTACATTTATCCACGACCGTCACAAAAGTCATTGGAAAAGACCGCGTTGAAGCTGTTGAAGTTTCCAAAGTAGATGAGAATCTACAACCAATCCCAGGAACAGAAGAAGTCATCCCATGTGATACCTTATTACTATCCATCGGACTGATTCCAGAAAATGAGATCTCTTCTAAAGCAGGTGTTGAATTAAATCCAGCTACTAATGGGGCGTATGTAAACGAACGTTTTGAAACCAATATTCCAGGAATCTTCTCTTGTGGAAATGTATTACATGTACATGACTTAGCAGATAATGTTACTGCTGAAGCTAACATCACTGGTAAAAACGCAGCGCTATATGCACTTGGTTTAACATCTTCTATAAGAGATAACACTTTAGTTGTTCATGTAAAAACTCCAATCGGATATAGCGTCCCTTCTTCCATTATCAAAAATGAAAATGCATCCATCTTTTTCCGTGTTCGAAAACCAATTTCAAATGCCGTGATGGTGGTGACAAGTAATGGAAAAGAAATCTTTAGAGGAAACGCGAAAGAATATAAACCTAGTATTATGGAATGCCAAATCATTCCATCAAAAATACTTAGCGAAGCAAATGATGAAATCACTTTATCATTAGAGGAAGGAGAATAAGAGGATGAAAATGAGAATCTGTTGTACGACATGTCCAAATGAATGTGAACTAGATGTGGAAATTGATGAGAATAAAAAAATCATTCAAGCAACTGGTAATAAATGTCCTCGTGGTTTAACCTTCGCAGAAAAGGAAGTAGTTGATCCAGAAAGAGTTCTTGCTTCTACAGTAAAAGTAGATGGCGCAAAACATAACGCTTTACTTCCAGTACGCACAAATGAAGCATTACCCCTTCGCTTACACTTTAATGTCATGCATCAACTTGAAACAATGCATGTTCATGCCCCTATTAAAATGGGAGATGTTATTATCCATAATGTATGTGATAGTGGAATTGATGTCATTGCTTCAAGAAACATCGATTAACAGAAATACACGCAAGTTACTTGCGTGTATTTTTATCTATTGGTCCTTGGTAACGATTCATTCCACCAATGTTTTTTACTGTGCTATATCCCAACTTTTTAAATATCGATTCGGCTTGCTTACTTCTTGCGCCACTTAGACAATATACAAAGAGCGGTGTTTCTTTATTTGAAAGTATAGAAGTAATTGTTGTGATATTGGATAAGGGAATATTCACTGCACTTGGAATGTGCCCTTCTCCAAATTCATCTTTCTCTCTAACATCAACTAAAATAGAACCTTCTGTTTTCGAACATTCTTGAACACCTTCATTAATATCTGGTCCTTTTAAGAAATCCAATAAACCCATATATCCTAATCTCCCTACCTATATTTTATATTATACAACCCACTGTTTTTGCACTGTGACTTTATCTCGTGTGTGCTATTATTTATTTGGTAGTCAACACTACTGATTGGAGGTTATATGATGAAGAAATATATCAATAGTTTATTTGCATTATTACTTTTCGCTGGATGTACACAACAAGCCACACAACCAGCACCGACTCCAACACCAACACCTTTACCTACTACTCCAGAAGCTTCCGCAGAAGCCGAAAAACCTGGAACAATGCTAGGTGGTTGGACAGTATTTGCAGATAACAATGTTTCTTTAATGCCAGAAGATCAAACACGATTTGAAAAAGCATTAGAAGGTTGGACTGGTGTCGGTTATGAACCTCTAACGGTTCTCGCAACACAAGTCGTATCTGGAACAAATTATGCATATCTCGCAAAAGGAACAACGATTACTGCAAATCCAGGAATTGGTTACTATGTTGTTACAATCTATGAAAACTTATCTGGTGAAACAGAAATCTTATGCATCAAAGATCTTGATTTCGTGAATCCAATTGTAACAGAAGATGCACCCGAACAACTTGCTGGTGGTTGGACTGTCACTAATTATGCAAAACCTGGTATGCTACCTGGTGAAGATATTGAATCATCCTTTGTAAAAGCGCAAGAGACACATGTTGGGGTTGCGCTCAATCCAATTGCTTTACTTGGTACGCAAGTAGTTTCTGGAACTAATTATTGTGCATTATGTAGAGGTGCTACCGTTACTCCTGATGCAATTACTAATTTGTATCTTGTCACTTGGAATCAAGACTTACAAGGAAATAGTAAGATCCTAGAAGTTAAACGTTTAGATATCAATTATTACGTTGATCCTAGTGTTCAATAACAAAGAATGGTTACCACATCCTTGTGGTAACCATCTTTTTTT
>JAFWFT010000046.1 GCA_017515505.1 Solobacterium sp. | reverse complement strand
TTTGAACCTTTAAAGAGTAAAGCAGTTAAAGAAAAAGATGCAAAGTTTGAAAATAAGATTACGATTCGTATTGCCCCATTTGGAGCAATCTGGTTTACTTGTCCAAAAAGAAAATCTAGAAAGAAATAGAGGAAACATCTATGTTTAAGAATAAACAAGAATTCAAAAAGAGATTTTTAGAAAAACTCGTTGAAACCTATGGGACAACGGCAGAAGAAACCCATCGTATTGAAAAGTATTTAGTATTAGGCGAAATGGTTCGCGATTATGCTTCATTGAATTGGAAGGATTCAAAAAAAGCAACAGTCAAACAAGATGCGAAACAAGTTTACTATTTTTCAATGGAATTTCTTTTAGGAAAAAGTTTAATTAACAATTTAAATGCATTAGGTATCTATGATCTTGTGAAGAATGGTTTAAAAGATTTAGGTATTCAATTAGAAGATTTAATTCGTACGGAAAGAGATGCGGCTCTTGGAAATGGAGGACTAGGAAGACTCGCTGCTTGTTTTATGGATAGTGCAGCAACTTTGAATTATCCTATTCACGGAAACTGTATTCGTTATCAATATGGCTTATTTCGCCAGATGATTGATGAAAAAGGAGACCAAGTGGAAGTTCCAGATATGTGGTTGCGCTATGAAAATCCATGGGAAATTCGTAAGGCGAAACACATTGTAGATATTAAGTTCTATGGACAACTTGAAATGGATGCGGATGAAAATGGAAACTTACGTTTCCGTCATGTGAATGCACAACATATCTTTGCGGTTCCGTATGATATGCCAATGATTGGTTGTAATACGAAGATGACAAATACATTACGCCTTTGGTCGGCAGAACCTGCAGATGTATCCCCAAAGGATATGGACTATCGTAAGTATTTAGCAGAAGTAAGTGAAATCTGTATGAACGTGTATCCTGATGATTCAACACAAGAAGGAAAATATTTACGTCTTAAACAACAATACTTCTTTGTGGCAGCTGGAATTAATGGGATTCTTCGTTATCACTTAAAATCAAATCCAAATTTAGATAATCTAGGAGAAAAAATTGCGATACAATTAAATGATACGCATCCGGTTTTAGCGATACCTGAACTGATGAGAGTTTTGATGGATGATTATAACTATACATGGGATAAAGCACAACGAATTACCGTTGATGTAATGGCGTATACGAATCATACAGTAATGGCAGAAGCATTAGAAAAATGGCCGTTTGAATATATTCAAGTTTTACTACCTAGAATTGCGATGATTATTCAAGAAATCGATTCTCGTTTCTGTGGTTATGTGAATGCGAAATATCCAAATAAACCAGAAATGGTAAATGCAGTACGTATCATTTCTGATGGTATGGTAAATATGGCTCGTTTAGCGATTGTTGGGAGTCATAGTATTAATGGAGTTGCGAAGTTGCATACGGAAATATTAAAGAAAGATGTCTTTGCGGATTTTTATCGCTTATTCCCTAATCGGTTTTCTAGTAAAACAAATGGCGTCACACCGAGAAGATGGATGCTGTATAACAATCCTGAATTAAAGGAAATGTTAGAAAAAACAATCGGGAAGAGTTTAGAAAAAGACTTCAATCATTTATCTAAGCTTATGAAGTATGTGGATGATAAGAAAGTTCAAAAAGAATTCTTGAAAGTAAAACAAAAGAGAAAAGATATTTTAGTGGATTATATTAAAGAGGCTACAGGGGCGAGTGTTAATCCAGAGTCTATCTTTGATGTACAAGCAAAACGTTTACACGCTTATAAAAGACAATTACTCAATGTCTTACATATCATCTATCTTTATCAAACATTAAAAGAAAATCCGAATTATGAGATGACACCTAGAACCTTTATCTTTGCGGCAAAGGCAGCTTCATCTTACACATTCGCAAAGAAGGTGATTAAGCTAATTAACTGTTTATCAAAGAAGATTAATAATGATCCAGATGTGAACGAAAAACTAAAAGTGGTATTCTTACCAAACTATAGTGTTTCTTTATCAGAAGTCTTGATGCCTGCGAGTGATGTGAGTGAACAAATCAGTACAGCCGGAAAAGAAGCGAGTGGTACAGGAAACATGAAGTTCATGATGAATGGCGCTATTACACTAGGAACACTAGATGGTGCGAATGTGGAAATTGATGAACTCGTCGGAAGAGAGAACGATGTTATCTTTGGCTTAACAGAGGAAGAAATTCCTGCCTTTAAAGCACACTATCGCGCATGGGATTATTACACAAATGATATGCATCTTCACAGAGCAATTGATTCGTTGATTGATGGAACTTGGAGCAAGCATACAGATGACTTCAAGATTATCTATGATGAATTGTTATTTAAGAATGATGAATACTTGGTCTTAGCTGATTTTGACGCATATGTGAAAGCACAAAAGGAAATTGAAGCACGCTATCAAGATCGTAATGGATGGGCCAAAAGTTGTTTAATCAATATTGCGAAGTCGGTTTACTTTTCAAGTGATCGTACGATTGATGAGTACGCAAAAGAGATTTGGAAGATTAAACCAGTTAAGATTTAGAAAGAGGGAATGAATGTCATCAATTAAGGCATATCTTGACGATTATAATAGATTAGTTGTGGAAGTATCGAGAAGATTTTATGGTGGATTCACAAGTGGTTTTTATCTATCAAATGATAATGGATTTGTATGTGAATGTACATTAAAAGAGAGGATTGAGAAAGAAGGAGAGATTGTATATGTCCTTTCTTTTTCAAAAGAGTTAAAATTCGGGAAACGATATTATTTGTTTGAAGCGCATGGTTGTGTTACAACTCTTCAACATCGTTTTATAGTTCAGACACCTCGCTTCCATAAACAATTTACATACACAAATAATGATTTAGGGTCTCATTATACAAAACGCAGTACTTCCTTTGCATTATGGGCGCCAACCGCAATAGAGGTATCCCTAAAACTAACAAACCACAATGAGACATCCATCTACGCAATGGAAAGAGGAGAAGATGGAGTGTATCGTCTTCTTGTGCGGGAAGATTTAAAAAATGCGACCTATGTGTATCTCGTTGAAAGAAATGGAGAAATAGTAGAATCACTAGATCCATATGGATTAAGTAGTACTGCGAATGGAAAAGCAAGTGCAGTTATTGATGAAGAAGAAATCTTTAGTATTAAAGAGAATACTCCACGCACTGTTATCAATCATTACTGTGATGCGATTATCTATGAATGTAGTATTCGTGATATGACATCGAGTGAACTAACAGGGACGAAGACGAATGGATTATATGCGTCTTTGGCTGAAACAGGGACCTCTTATCATGGTTTACCAACTGGTTTAGATTATTTAACGTCTTTAGGAATTACACATGTCCAATTTCAACCAATCTTAGATTATGAAACAGTGGATGAAAAGAACCCAAAAAGAAGTTATAACTGGGGATATGATCCTGGACAACTCATAGCGCTGGAAGGATCGTATTCGACAAATCCAGATGATCCATACTCCCGCATGAAAGAATTTCGAAAACTGGTATCTATTTTACATGCGAGAGATATTCGTGTCATTTTAGATGTGGTTTGGAATCATATGTATAGTGCAGAGGATTGTGCTTTATGGAAGTGTGTTCCATACTATTATTTCCGCTATACAGACAATCAATATTTATCCAACGGTTCTTATTGTGGAAATGATATTGAATCGCGTAATCCAATGACGAGGCACTTATTCTACACGGCAGTCGAAAAACTAATGACACTCTATGGAATTGATGGTTTCCGATTTGATTTGATGGGAATACTTGATATAGAAACGATGAATGAAATCACAAAGCGTGCTCAACAGATTAAGAATGATGCAATGATTTATGGAGAAGGGTGGGATATGCCAACAGCTCTAAGTCATTTTGAAAAAACAACCATTGCGAATCATGGGAACACATTAAAAATTGGCTTCTTTAATGACACCTTCCGTGATGTCTTAAAAGGAAGCACATCCGATGAACAAAAATATGATAAAGGTTTCTTAACAGGTAGTTTAGAAGAAGCCTATGATGCGTATGGAGCATTTACTGCGAATAGTATTGATAACTACTTTCGAAGATTTGCGAATCCAACACAAAGTATTAATGCACTAGAAACGCATGATAACGCTACAATTTGGGATAAGATGCATGCGTGTTGCCAAGAAGAACCTAGAGACCTACGAATGAGACGACAACGTTTAATGATTGGTTGTACGTTGGTATCGCAAGGGGTCCCTTTTATCCATGCAGGGATGGAGTTCTGTGGCACGAAACACGATAATTCAAACTCCTATATGGCAGGAGATGCAATCAATGGCATGAATTGGGAAAGAAGAGAATACAATAAGGATGTTGTGGAATACACAAAGAAATGTATTGCCTTTAGAAGATCTCATAATATCTTCCGTTTAGAAACTTCAAAAGAAGTTGCAGAACATGTGCATATCGAGATGATTCATGACCATATGGTTCTTTATAGATTAAATCGTGAGCAAGAACAATATCTTGTTGTGATAAACCCTGCGGGATATGCACAGGCACTTTCTTTGGAAAGTGGAGGTAGAGTCATCTTTGATGAGAATGGGGATTACCATGAAGAAATGATTCATTATGTTGAAGTCCCATTATGTAGTATGATAGTAATTGACTTATTAAATGAATACAAGGAGGTAATAAAATGAAAAAGAATTGGTTAAAGCATAGTATGCAGTTAGTGTTAGCACTTGTTTTAAGTACCTCTACAATGACCACTTTAAAGGCGGAAGAAGAGAATAAAGAGTTTACTGATTTTTTAGACAATGAATTCATCGAAACGATGGAAGGGGACTATTTATCTCTCCACTACACGCTAAAGGACTATAGTTCATGGAATATTGAAAAGCCAGAAGTAATAGTAGGAGAGGAATATATTGCGTCTTATCAAGAAGCAATTGATGAGAATAATGAAGTCTTAAAAAAATTAGAATCTTTTGATTATAACAGTTTAAGTGAAGAACAAAAATATGACTATGATGTAATCAAAGCATATCTTCAGCAATCAAGTGGAATTAATGCATATCCAATGTTGGACGCAAAGTTTAATCCAAATACTGGTGTATTAGATAACATCATTACAAACTTTGAGGAATTTGTATTCTATAAGAAAGAAGATATTGATGATTATTTAACACTATTACCTACCATTCGTACCTATTTGGAAGGATGTTTAGATGTCACCGCATTACAAGTTAATGAAGGCATCTTCTTAAGTGATTCACTATTAGATGAATCATTAGATTTTATTGATGGATTTACAAGTAAAGTGGTGGATAACGCCATGGTTGTATCTTTCGATAATAAAATAGATGAATTTGTAGGATTAAGTGAAGAACAGAAGGAAGAGTATAAGCAAAAAAACTTAGAAGCTGTTCAGCAACAAGTGATTCCTGCTTATCAAATGGTAGCAGATAAACTTGAAACATGGCATGAAAGTAGTAAATATTCTGGTGGTTTATATTATTATCCTAACGGAAAAGAGTATTATGCAAATCTAGCAAAATCGAAATCAAGCACAAATAAATCCGTTGAGGAACTATTAAAACTTTGTGAAGATTACGTCAATGAAATTATGCAGGTATATATGGAACTCTATATATTTGATCAAGACATTGATGCAGAAACGGAAGATGCATCAACTGGTTTAGAAACAGCAGAAGAAGTTCTAACCTATTTACAAAATCATTTGGAAGATTATCCAACTGGTCCAAAAGTATCTTTTAAGGAATCTTACTTAGATCCAACAATTGCGAATCCTTCCATTGTAGCTTATTATATGCAACCTCCAGTTGATGATATATCCAATAATGTGATTAAGATTAATGGCGATAATATTGGGAGTAATATTGATTTATATGGAACATTAGCGCATGAAGGCTTCCCAGGACACCTTTATCAAATCACTTGGTTCATTGATCAAAATGCACATCCAATTCGTCAAGTGACATCCAGTATTGGGTACTTAGAAGGTTGGGCAATGTATGGGGAGTTTAACGCCTATATAAATTCACCATTAGAACCATTTGTTGGACTTAATGCTGCTGTATCAACGGGACTAGGATATGTATTAGATGCTTATGTTGATTTAGGTGTAAATGGATTAGGTTGGACTGTGGATGATGTAGCGGATCATTTAAGAGACTTAGGACTAAATCCAGGTGCTGCAGAAGATTTATATGACTTCGTTATATCGAAACCAGGGTTGATTCTTCCTTATGGTGTTGGTATGGCCTATATGCAAAAATTTAGAGGAAAAGTATATGCGGCCTTAGGAGATGACTTTGATGTTGTGGAGTTTAATAAAGTAATTCTTACACATGGGGATCGACCATTTGAATTAGTTGAAAAGGATGTGGATAATTACATCCGTAGTAAAGGAAAAGAAATTCCAACCGATTTTGGATTCTTTGTCGAATATGAAGATAAGATAATGGATATAAAGACAGGCACTTCTGATCCTACAACAGGAAATTATCAAGGATATGACTGGAATAACTATAGTCCATTGTCTTATATTAAAGAGAGTAAATGGCCTTACTATTTAGCAGGTGGTGTATTTGCGATTATCGCAGTGATTGCGTGCTATCGATTTATCAAAAATGAAAAGAAGGAAATCTTTAGAAAATAGAATCCTTGTATGTATCTTATGTTTGGGACTTGTGGGTTGTCAAAAGGAAGTGATACAGGTTGAAGAAAAACCTGTTGAAACAGTGGAATCTACACCAGAATCCATGTCAACTCTAGCGCCCGTCATTGTGAACCATACAACCATCCAAGAATCTACAAACCAAATTGTAGATTCTTTCGTACATGGAAGAAATGTACAAGTTTCTTCTTCTTTTAAAGAGAATCAAGAAGATATCATCAAAGAAGTAAACGGATGTACAATTTCGGATGACTGGCATATCATTACTTCCGAAAAAAAAGGAAAAGTAGTGGTTGAATGTGAGAAGAATAAAAAATTAATGATTATGGAACTCGATGAAGAATTATTACTGACATCGATGCAAATCTATCCATTACTCTCATCACCAACTCTTGAAGATAATGATATTTATTATGAGATTCCAATTGAAGTGGGACTAACACCAAAACTAAATGGAGTATTAACCATTCCTTATAAAACAGAGAATCCTTCGGTTGCGATTATTATGCCAGATGGTCTCAATAATGATCGAGATGGTTCTGGAAATGATCCGACGTTTCGAAAAGATTTAGCACATGATTTAGCGAGGGAAGGAATTGCGGTTGTGCGCTACGATATGCGTTTGGCGAATGAACCATTCTTGTCACAAGTGAATGAAGACTTAAGTCTTGATGATATCTATTTTAAGGACTTTGCTTCTTGTGTACACCAATTAGAACAATATCCAGTGGATGCAGCGGATATTCTATTTATTGGACATGGACTTGGAGGAAGTCTCGCTTATACATCGGTTTATCATCATTTTGAAATTACAGGTGGTATTGTCTTAATTGATGCGAAAGAAGAAAGTGGTTTGGATTTAATGAACGAAGTCTATCCATTACCTAAAGGAGAAAAGGCTCAAGTATTAAAAGAACTTGAAAAGAAAGAACCAAAAGATAACTATACGTATCCTTTATCCTTTTATAAAGAATGGATTGATACAGGAAATGATCGTTACTTTCAAAATATTCGTCAACGTATTTTGATTCTGAAATCGCATACCCTTACGAATGCAGAAAAAACAGAGTATAACGGACACTACAATATTATCGTAAAAGGCTATCCGATACAAACAGACTCATTTCGAGTAAACGAAGAGTTATATGATAAACTAGCAAGTGATATTTTCTCTTGGATTCTTGGGAAAGATATTTTGAAATAAAAGGAGTTAAAATGAAACAAAACACCTGGACACCATGGCTGAAAAATGAATTTGTACAACCATATTTTAAAGAACTCGCAAAGTTTGTGCATGATGAGTATGAACAACATACGATTTATCCACCAAAAGAGCTTGTGTTTAGTGCGTTTGAAAATTGTGACTATGACCATGTTAAAGTTGTGATATTAGGACAGGATCCATATCATGGAAAAGGACAAGGACATGGGATGTGTTTTTCTGTAAATCCAGGTGTAAAGATCCCTCCCAGTCTTCAAAATATCTATAAAGAATTACATAGCGATTTAGGGTGCAGGATTCCAAACAATGGATATTTAATGCCTTGGGCTAGTCAAGGTGTCTTCTTATTGAATGCAGTATTAACTGTACGTGAAAAACAGCCTAACTCTCACGCTGGGAAAGGGTGGGAGACTTTTACAGACCATGCGATCGAGCATATTAATGAAAAAGAGACACCTGTTGTGTTTATGTTATGGGGAAATAACGCTCGTAAAAAGAGTGAACTGATTGATCATCGTAAACATCTTGTATTAGAAACAGTTCATCCTTCTCCTTATAGTGTAAATAATGGTTTCTTTGGGTGTCATCACTTTTCTAAAGCAAATGCATTTTTACAACAACATGATTTAGAGCCAATCAATTGGCAGATAGAGGACTTTTAATGTTTAAGACTTATCAAGAAGCAGAAGAATTTGTGACAACACGAAGAAGAAGCACTCGGAAACATAGTTTCGAAGATTTTAGTATGCTCTTAGAAAAACTTGGAAATCCCCAAGATTCATTTTGTAGTATTCATGTAGCTGGCACAAATGGAAAAGGAAGTACATCCAATTATATTTGTGACATGCTTCAAACAAAATATAAAAAAGTCGGTTTATTTACGTCTCCACATTTAATGTGTCACCGTGATCGAATTCGTATTAATAATGAATGGATTACAGAAGAAAGATATCTTCAATATATAAATGAGTATTATGAAATTATCATAGAGAATGATTTAGCGATGTTTGAGATTGTCACATTGCTTGCGTCTTTATATTTCAAAGATGAGAAAGTTGATTATGCAGTCATTGAAGTAGGGATTGGAGGAAGGATTGATCCAACCAATGTGCTTCATCATCCTAAACTGACCGTGATTACTTCCATTGGATATGATCATATGCAATACCTGGGAAATACATTAGAAGAAATCGCTAGTGAGAAAGCAGGAATCATAAAAAAAGGGGTTCCGATTGTGGTGGGAGAAATGAAAAAGAGTGCGCTACAGGTGATACAAGAAATCGCACATGAAAAGGAAGCGCCATTCTATCATTCTTTTTCTCACAACGATATAGGGGAAAGACAGATGGAAATAGAGAATCAAGTATATACACTTTCTACTTCCGCAATGTATCAAAAGCAAAATGCATCTTTAGCTTTAAAAGTGATTTCCTTGTTAGGATTCGATATAAAGGATGATTCCATGGTCCAAGTCATTCAAAAATCATTGTGGCTAGGACGTTTTGAACAAATCAAAGAGAATGTGATTATTGATGGAGCGCATAATGAAGAAGGAATTGAAGCTTTAGTAAGTTCTTTCCAATATCTAGAAAGACCGATTGTGGTCATCTTTACAGCTTTAAATGATAAACGTGGTAAAGAAATGGCGAAGACATTAAAGAAACATGCGGATTATTTAATAGTGACAGAAATTGAAAACAAACGTGCTTCTTCTGCAGATGCTTTATCTGGAGTGGAAGATGAAATTATTACTGATTGGAAAGAAGCATATCAATTTGCGAAGGAATATGTGAAAGAAAAAGGAACCATTGTGTTTTCTGGTTCCTTATATCTAATAAGCGAAGTACGAAAGCATTTATTAAATGACTAAACGTCTTTTCGCAATCAAATAAAAAAGGAATAATTTTATAATGTAATACGCTATAATATATATAGAATTACTAAGGAGGAAGATTGTCTCATGAGATCAAATAATATGGTCGCGATGATTCTAGCGGGTGGTAGAGGCACACGTCTTTTTGAGCTTACAAAAAAGGTTGCTAAACCTGCAGTTCATTTTGGTGGCAAATATCGCATTATTGATTTCCCTCTCAGCAACTGTGCAAACTCTGATGTCACAACAGTTGGTGTTTTAACACAGTACGAATCAATTCTATTGAATGCTTATGTTGCGAAAGATCCAAACTGGGGATTGGATGTGAAAGATGGAGGAGTATTTGTCTTAACACCAAGAGAGAAGGATCAAGAGAATTTTGAAGTGTATCAAGGGACTGCGGATGCGATAACGCAGAATATTGATTACCTAGATTCTTTAGACCCAGAATATATCTTAATTCTTTCTGGGGATCACATTTATAAAATGAATTATGCATCGATGCTTGGATATCACAAGATTAAAAATGCAGATGCAACAATTGCGGTATTAGAAGTTCCATTAAGAGAAGCATCTCGCTTTGGAATTATGAATACCAACAAGCAAGATCGCATTATGGAATTTGAAGAAAAACCTGCGAAGCCTAAGAGTAACTTGGCGAGTATGGGTATTTATATTTTTACTTATAAAACATTAAGAAAGTATTTAGTTGCGGATGCGAAGAATCCAAAATCAAACCATGACTTTGGTAAAGATATTATTCCACAATACTTAAAAGATAAACGTCCAATTTATGCGTATCGTTTTAAGGGATATTGGAAGGATGTTGGAACCATTGATTCACTATGGGAAGCGAATATGGATTTATTAGATGATAATAGTGAACTTGATTTGGCAGATCCAAATTGGAAAATCTATACAGAAGATATCAATGCGTTACCACAATATATTGGACCAGATGCACATGTAGAGAACTGCTTTATTACACAAGGTAGTGTCATATTAGGTACTGCGAAGAATTCCGTACTTGGTACGAACTGTAGTATTGGTAAAGGGGCGAAAGTTATTGATAGTGTCATCATGCCAGGAGCAGTCATTAAAGACAATGCGGTTGTGACACGTTGTATTGTGGCAGATGATGTGGTTGTAGAAGAAGGTGTGAAGTGTGGGTCTAAAAATAGTGAACACATTACACTTGTTGCGAAAAGAGCAACAAAGGAATAGGAGGTCAGTATGAACGCTTTAGGTATAACCAGTTTTGAAGATGACACAGCCTTAATTGATGGGCTTGGTGAATTTCGTCCTGTTCCTGCAATTTCTTTCTTAGGAAGATATCGTATTGTGGATTTTATCCTTAGTAATATGACCAATAGTGGAATTAATAATGTTCAAGTATATTGTAAAGAAAAACCACGTAACTTATTTGAGCATTTAGGAAATGGAACCCACTATAATGTGAATTCAAAACGTGGGAAGTTAAGAATTCTTTATGGAGAAAAACCTTTCTCTTCTCCACTTTATAATACAGATGTCGCAAATTATGTGTTGAATATGCAATACATTGAAGCAGATCCAAATCCATATGTAATTGTAGCTCCAAGTTATTTTGTATACTCTTTTGATTTTACAGAGGCATTTAAACAACATCTTGATAGTAAAGCAGATATTACCATTCTTTATAAGACAACGGATGAAGCAAAAACTTCTTTCTTGGGATGTGATGTAATAACGATGAATAAGAATCGTCGAGTTACAAAGATGGAAAAGAATCGTGGAAATAAGAAATCACGTTCTGTATCCATGGAAGCATATATCATGGAAAAGAAGTTATTCATTGAATTAGTGAATCGTGCTGCGTCTGTTTCATCCTTATTCTGGTTTAAAGATATCGTTGCGGATGTCTTAAAAGAATATAAGGTATATGGATATGGAGTACGTGCGTATGTCGCATGTGTAAACTCTTTATCGGAATACTTCCGTATTAATATGGATTTAAGAAATCGTGATGTATTAAAGTCATTATTTATTAATGATTGGCCAATCTATACTCAAACCAATGACTCTTGTCCGACAAGATTTACAGAGACCGCACATGCGACAGGAAGTATTATCGCAAATGGATGTCTCATTGAAGGAAATGTAGAAGGCTCTATCATTGGTCGAAATGTAACAATCCGTGAAGGAGCAGTAGTGAAAGATTGTATCATCATGACCGATGCGTATATTGGGAAAGATGCGAAGTTAGACCATGTGGTTGTTGATAAGTATGCGATTGTCCATCATGTTAAGAAATTAGAAGGAACCGATGAAGCTCCAGTCTATGTAAAGAGACGAGATCGTATTTAATGAGGGGTTAATATGAAGAGATCAGTATTGTTTGTGGCAGGTGAAGGATTACCATTTATTAAAACGGGTGGTCTAGCAGATGTTATAGGAAGTTTACCAAAAGCACTTGCGAAAAGAGGACACGATGTTCGTGTAGCTTTACCGCTGTATAAAAAAGTAATTGAAGATTATTATGATGAACTGACACGTTTAGGAACCATTCAAGTTCATTCTGGATGGATTGATCAACCTGCGACTTTCTATAGTGCAACGGTGGATGGTGTTGTGTATTACTTTGTCGAACACCAAGGATATTTTGAAAGAGAAGGACTCTATGGATATGAAGATGATGGCGAGCGATTCGCCTTCTTCCAAAGAGCAGTTCTCGATATGATTTACTTTATTGATTGGTGGCCAAATATCATCAATAGTAATGACTGGCAAACCGGTATGATTCCATTACTCGCACATGCTTGTTATGGGGATGATTATCGTTACCAAAACATTAAACACGTTTATACAATTCATAACTTAGCTTTCCAAGGAAACTTTGGGGTGGATATGTTACCGACATGTTTAGGTTTAGATTATTACTATTTCGATAATGGATCGATTAAATTTGATACAGGTATTAGTTTTATGAAAGCGGGTATTGTATACGCAGATAAAGTTACAACTGTATCTCCAACCTACGCAAGGGAAATCTTAACCCAAACCTATGGCGAAAAGATGGATTCGGTATTACGTTATCGTCAAAATGATTTATGGGGTATCGTAAATGGTATTGATGTAGAAGAATGGAACCCAGCAACTGACAAATTACTTGCGAAAAACTATACCTTAAAAACAGTTGTTTCAGGTAAGAAAGCAAATAAGTTAGCACTTCAAGAAGAACTTGGTTTAAAAGTTACGAATGATGTATGTCTAATTGGTTTAGTCTCTCGTTTAACAAACCAAAAAGGGATTTATCTTATTACAGAAAAACTACAAGAAATCTTAGGCATGGATGTGCAATTTGTTGTACTAGGTACGGGTGAAAAGGCTGCGGAAGATGCGTTTAAATGGATGGAAAGTTCTTATAAAGGGAAAGCTGTTTACTATTGTGGATACAATGAACCATTAGCCCATCGAATCTATGCGGGAAGTGATCTCTTCCTTATGCCATCTCTTTATGAACCTTGTGGTATTGGACAATTAATTGCCATGCATTATGGAACCTTACCACTTGTAAGAGAAACCGGTGGTTTAAAAGACACCGTTCAACCTTATAACCAATATACAGGTGAAGGTAATGGATTTAGTTTCTGGGCTGCGAATAGTCATGATATGGTTTATACATTACGTTACGCAGTTGAACAATTCTATGAGAATAAAACAGGTTGGAAAGGTTTAGTTAAGAACGCCATGAATACCGATGTTAGTTGGGAAAAGAGTGCAGGTATTTATGAAGAACTCTACTACCAACTCTGTGACTGGCCAGACTAAAGATTTGTATAAAATACATCCCCTTGAACAAGTGTTGTTGAAGGGGATTTTTTTAGTAAAAAAGAAGGCTTTGTGCATTTACTCACATATTTATTAAGTGCTATAATATTAACGCCGAAAGGGAGGGTTTTACTATGGCTAAAGTAACCGTAAAAGATTTGGATGTTAAGGGTAAACACGTCATTGTTCGTGTTGATTTTAACGTTCCTCACAAAAATGGAGTGATTACAGACGACAACCGTGTTCGTGCTGCACTTCCAACAATCAATTATCTTACAGAACATGGTGCAAAAGTAATCTTACTTTCACACTTAGGTAAGGTAAAAACAGAAGAAGATAAGGCAAAGAATGATATGTCTATCGTCGCTGATTGTTTAGCAAGTTTACAAAGTGCTCCAGTTACATTCGTGAATGCAACTAGAGGAGCTGAACTTGAAGAAGCAGTAAAGAACCAAGAAGAAGGTTCTATCGTGTTAATGCAAAACACACGTTATGAAGATTTAGATGGCAAGAAAGAAAGTGGCAATGATGAAGAACTAGGTAAATACTGGGCTTCATTAGCTGACTATTTTGTGGAAGATGCATTTGGTTCTGTACATAGAGCACACGCTAGTACAGTTGGCATCGCCACACATATTCCAAGTGCTGTCGGTTTCTTAGTAGAAAAAGAAGTGAATGTACTTGGTGGTGCACTCAATGATCCTAAGAGACCATTCGTTGCGATTTTAGGTGGTGCGAAAGTCAGTGATAAGATTGGTGTTATTGAAAATTTATTAAAGATTGCCGACAAAGTATTAATCGGTGGTGGTATGTCTTATACATTCGCAGTTGCGAAGGGTGGTAAGATTGGAACATCTTTATTAGAAGAAGATAAAGTTGAACTTACGAAAGAATTCTTAGAGAAGGGTGCTGGAAAACTATTCCTACCTGTTGATACAGTGGTCGCTAATGATTTCGATAATCCAACCGATGTTAAGACAGTTGCTGCAGGAGAAATCCCTGATGGTTATATGGGATTAGATATTGGTCCTGAAACTGTTAAGTTATTCCAAAAAGAATTAGAAGGTGCTAAGACAGTATTCTGGAATGGTCCAATGGGCGTATTCGAAAAACCTGAATTTGCGAAAGGTACAGAAGAAATCTGTGAAACATTAGCACACTTAGAAGATGCGACAACAATTATTGGTGGCGGTGATAGCGCAAGTGCTGCAAAGAACTTAGGCTATGCTGAAAAATTCTCACACATCTCTACGGGTGGTGGAGCTTCCCTAGAATATATGGAAGGTAAAGAACTACCAGGTGTAGCAATTATTCCGGAGAAATAAGTATGGCAAGAAAACCTATTATTGTTGGAAACTGGAAGATGAATAAACTGAATTCTGAAGCATTAGAATTTATGCAAGGAATTGAAACACATCTTACCGGAGATGAAAAAGCAGATTATGGTATTGCAGCTCCATTTACATGTGTAGAAACATGTGTTAAGAATGCAAAACACCTAATCGTTGCGACCCAAAACTGTAACGAAAAAGATAGTGGTGCTTATACTGGCGAAGTCAGTGTGCCAATGTTAGAAGAAATTGGTGTTACATATTGTATCGTAGGTCACTCTGAAAGACGTACATACTACAACGAAACAGATGAAGCATGTGCTTTAAAATGTAAGAGATTATTGGCTTCCAACATAATTCCAATTCTATGTATTGGTGAAACAGAAGCACAATATGATGCTGGTGAAACAGCAAATGTGATTAAAACTCAATTAAAAGGTTCTTTAGCTGGTTTAGATGCAAGCGAGGTTGCACAACTTGTTATTGCTTATGAACCAATCTGGGCAATTGGAACAGGCAAATCTGCTGATCAAACAATTGCGGAAGATTGTTGTAAGTTAGTAAGAGATACTGTAAAAGAAATGTATGATGAAGATACAGCATCTAAAGTTCGTGTGCAATATGGTGGTAGTGTGAAACCTACAAATATTGCTGAATACATGGCTTGCGAAGATATTGATGGTGCTTTAATCGGTGGAGCATCTCTGAAAGTGGATTCATTCCTAGAAATCATCGATGCGACAAAATAGGATTTTAGAGAAAAACTCTAAGATATAGAATTTGACAATCAAAGGAGGAATTTGATCAAATGTCTAAAATTATAAGTGTATATGCACGTGAAGTTATTGACTCTCGTGGTAATCCAACAGTTGAATGTGAAGTTACTACAGAATTTGGTGCGTTCGGTCGTGCAATGGTTCCATCTGGAGCTTCTACTGGTGAACGTGAGGCCGTTGAATTACGTGACGGTGATAAGAAACGTTTCGGTGGGCAAGGAACATTAAAGGCTGTTAACAATGTTAACAAAATAATTGCACCAAAGATTCTTGGTATGGATGTAACCGATCAAGTGGCAATCGATGAATTAATGCTTAAGTTAGATGGAACACAATTCAAATCTAAATTAGGTGCAAATGCTACATTAGCTGTTTCTCTAGCTTGTGCAAGAGCTGCAGCAGAAGAAAGTGGATTACCACTCTATAAATACATTGGTGGACCAAATGCAAAGGTTCTTCCAATTCCTATGATGAATGTATTAAATGGTGGTAAACACGCTGATTCAGCATCTGACTGTCAAGAATATATGATTATGCCAGTTGGAGCGAAGAACTTCCATGAAGCAATTCGTATGGGTGCTGAAATCTTCCACGCATTAAAGAAAGTTCTAAAGAAATATGGATATAATACTGCAGTAGGTGATGAAGGTGGATATGCTCCTTCTACAATCCCAGGCGGTAAAGGACCATTAGAAAAATTAGGAAATGAAGGACCATTAGAATTAATGGTTGAAGCAGTTAAAGCTGCTGGTTATAAATTAGGTGATGATGTTTGCTTCGCTATGGATTTAGCAGCATCTGAATTCTATGATGCAAAGAAGAAAAAGTATGTCTTAAAACGTTCTGGTGAAGGCGAAAAGACATCTGCTCAAATGATTGATTTACTCGAAAAATGGGTTAAGAAATATCCAATCGTTTCCATCGAAGATGGTTTAGCAGAAAACGATTGGGATGGATGGAAAGCATTAACAGACCGTATCGGTGATAAAGTGCAACTCGTAGGTGATGACTTATTCGTTACAAACACAACATTCATCCGTAAGGGTATTGACCTTGGCGTAGCAAATGCTGTATTAATTAAAGTTAACCAAATTGGTACATTAACAGAAACATTAGATGCAATCGAAATGGCTAAAGAAGCTAGATATACAGCAGTTGTTTCTCACCGTTCTGGTGAAACTGAAGATACCACAATCGCAGATCTCGTTGTTGGTGTAAATGCAGGACAAATCAAAACTGGTTCCATGAGCCGCACTGATCGTATTGCAAAATACAACCAATTAATGAGAATCGAGGAAGAACTCGGATCCGTAGCTCAATATAAGGGCAAGGCTGCTTTCTATAACGTTAAAGCAATTTCAGATGCTTCAGCTAAGAAGCCAGCCAAAAAATCCAAAAAGTAGTCACTGACTGTGCAAGGTGACACAAAAAGACCATCTCTTCATTTGAGATGGTTTTTTTTATATTTTATATTCAACCCATTTTCCTTGATAGAACCTTGGAGCTAATAATAAGAGTCTTGATGCTTGATCAGCGAGGATACCAATCCAAATGCCATGTAAGCCAATGTTGATGATTGCACCAGTTAATGCCCATGTCACAAGTGTACGAATTAGAGTAACACTTATTAATGATGCGAATAAACAATATTTCACATCTCCTGCACCTCTTAAACAACCACCA
Source organism: Solobacterium sp. (assembly GCA_017515505.1). Lineage (GTDB taxonomy): Bacteria > Bacillota_I > Bacilli_A > Erysipelotrichales > Erysipelotrichaceae > Bulleidia. Next base: position 10,640 of record JAFWFT010000046.1, on the reverse strand, counting down.
TATACAACCTGTGATATTTGTGCGAGCAAGATAACCATGATGTAGTAAGATACCGTAACACCCATATCAAGGACAGAAGGCTCTTTAAAGAAGAGGGAGAATAAGAATCTTCCTTCAAAGAAAAGAATCGTCGCTAATACGATCGAAATCATTAACCCAATACTTTGGCAGATATTCCCATATTGTTTAGCTTTTTCGGGATCTTTTTCTCCTAAGCTACGACCAATTAAGGCAACTGCCGCTACCTGCATTCCATCCCCAAAAGCGAAACCTAAACTTAAGAAATTCATTCCGACTTGATGGACCGCGAATGGATCTGTACCTATACGGGCCGCAATTAATGCGGTGGTTAAAAAACCAATACGCATCGCAAAATTTTCGATTAAAAAGTTTGAACTGAGAGATGTAATACTACGCAAGATATCAAGAGAAGGTTTAATCTTTTCTTGGGTGATATATGGGATGGAAACATAACTATTCTTATGGAATAAAGAAGCGACACTCATAATGGCTGCGACAACAGTTCCTAATACTGTCGCAAGAGCAGCACCTACGAGTTCTAAACGTGGAAAACCAAAATGACCACCAATCAATAAATAGTTAAATATAACGTTTATAATACTAGATGTGATATTGGTGCGCATCGCAATCTTAGTATTACCACTGCCACGTTGAGCAGCATTAATCACTAAGGATATAACATTGAAAATCATTCCACCTTGAATGATTCGAAAGTAATTGACTCCACCTTGATGGGTATCAGGATTGGAACCTGCTATCGTAATGATTTGTGGTGCAAAAAGAACAGTTAAAGCAGTAATAATCAATACAGCAATGAATACAAAAACTAAGGCAGTTAATAGTATTTCATTCGCATTGGTGCGATCACCTTGTCCTCTTCTTCTAGCGACTAACGCACTGACCGCAATATTACAAGAAAAGAAAACAGCTAAGGCAATGAACTTTGGTTGGGTTGTTAGACCAACTGCCGCGACTGCATATGTTCCTAAAGAAGATACCATCATGGTATCAATCATGGCTGCTAAAGAAACAAAAAAACTCTCTAGTACAGCAGGCCAAGCCATTCGGATTGTTTCTAACCATAGAGTTTTTCTATCATTTTCCATGTAATGAATTATAATCCTAAATTGGAAAAATGTTAATTATACAAGTGGATCATGGGAATACTCTTCCTCATCCTCTTCTTCATATTGCACTTCAGCTGGTTTAGTAGGTTGCTCAACAACTGGTTTTGTTTTTTCGCGTAATCGAAAGGTTAAACCAAAGACAATAATTGCCGCAAAGATTAAACCAAGACCAACCAAAAACATATTTAATGCGTGCGTTAAGTGTGCCTCATTAATTAACCCTAATAAATATTGAATAAAAGAACGGTTTGGATAATATGCAGTTGCCATTAAGACTAAACCGGCAAGAATTGCGATGCTTGATAATATACGTAATATTCGTTTAAAAATTTTCATAGTACTTCCCTCAAACAATCTTTATTATACTACTTTCTTTTTTTGACGTCTTGCTTTTGGACAATAAAGCACAAAGTACTCTATTTTTGTTTGTTATAATGATAGATATAGTAAGGAGTTGTGCTATGACAAAAAAGATTATACAAACAGCGGGAAGAGATCAGCTTGAAGAGTTTGCACCTATGTTTGCACATTTAAATGATGATGTATTATTTGGTGAAGTTTGGAATAATGAAGCGATAGATATTAAAACAAAATGTATCATTACGGTTGTATCATTAATGGCTTCTGGAATAACGGATTCTTCTTTAAATTATCACTTACAAAACGCAAAGAATCATGATGTCACAAAGGAAGAGATTGCCGCAATTATTACACACGCAACGATGTATGTAGGATGGCCAAAAGGTTGGGCAGTCTTCCGCTTAGCCAAAGAAATATGGAATGAAGAAGTGGAAGAATATAGTGAAAAAGATAAATATCAAAATACAATCTTCTTTCCAATTGGCGAAGAAAATCCATATGGCGATTATTTTATTGGACAGAGCTATTTAGCTCCTGTATCAAAAGAACAGATTTCAATCTTCAATGTAACTTTTGAACCAGGTTGCAGAAACAATTGGCATATTCATCACGCAAAGAGTGGTGGCGGACAGATGTTAATCTGTGTGGGTGGTAGAGGTTACTATCAAGAATGGGGAAAAGAGCCTATTGAAATGTTGCCAGGTACAGTGATTCATATTCCTGCTGGTGTTAAACATTGGCATGGGGCCGCACCAGATTCTTGGTTCTCTCATTTAGCGATAGAAATCGTAGGGGAAGAAACGAGTACCGAGTGGCTTGAAAAAGTTGAAGAAGATTATCCGAAACAATAGGACAATGGATTAGGCTTATTTCTTAGAAAAAGAAAACAGCCTATTTTAACAGATAGTAGATTTGGGTGTATAATACTGTTTGTAAATGAGGGAGTACTATGAAATATAGAATAGTTTCTGATTCATCTTCAAACTTATTGTCTATGGATTGTGGTGTGGATTACACAACAGTTCCTTTAAAGATTCTTATTGGTTCAGAAACATATGTGGATGATAAAGAACTAGATGTCGAAGATTTAATCGATAGAATTGAAAAGAGTGAATCGAGTAGTACATCTTGTCCAAATACACAAGAATGGCTGGATGCTTTTGAAGGAGCGGATGGCATCTTTGCGGTAACAATTAGTAGTAATTTATCAGGAAGTTATAATTCTGCAGTTCTAGCACAAGAACAATATATGCAAGAACATCCAGGTTCAAAGGTTTATGTTGTTGATTCTCTATCGACTGGTGGGGATATGCAACTACTAATTGAAAAACTCGCAAGTTGTATTCAAGAAGAAATGGAATTTGATGATATCGTAAAGAAAATTCAAAGTTATCAAAATACGACAAGAATTCTATTTATGTTGGAGTCTCTTCAAAACCTAGCGAAAAATGGAAGAGTCAGTCATACGGTCGCAAATATTGCAGGATTCTTAGGAATTCGTTTTATAGGAAAGGCATCCGAAGCAGGAACCATCCAACAAGCAGTTGTCGCAAAAGGTGCGAAACGTGCGATTAGTGCTTTAGAGAATTTGATGTTGAAGATGGGTTATGAAGGTGGAAAAGTACGTATTTCTCACTGTATTAACCTTGAAGCTGCGAAGAATCTAAAAGATAAACTACTAGAAAAATTTCCACTTGCAGATATCATCATTGATACTTGTGGAGGGCTCTGTAGTTATTATGCTGAGCGCGGGGGAATGATTATCGGATTTGAGGTTGTTTCACAATAATTTGAATGTATTTAAAGGAAGCTTCTAGGAGGCTTTCTTTCATTTTTAATTAGTAATATAATATGTAATTACTATGTTACAAATAGTTGATATTTCAAAGGAATATCGAACTGGGAGTCTTGTTCAAAGAGCACTCAATCATGTGAGTTTGAACTTGCGTGATAACGAATTTGTGGCTATTTTGGGACCTTCTGGTTCTGGGAAAACAACACTGCTAAATATTATTGGGGGGTTAGACCGGTATGATAGTGGTGATTTAATCATTAATGGTATATCAACGAAGAAATATAAAGATCGTGATTGGGATTCTTATCGAAATCACACGATTGGATTTGTATTCCAAAGTTATAACCTCATTCCACATCAAACGATTCTCGCAAATGTAGAACTTGCGTTAACGATTTCAGGGATTTCTCGAAGTGAAAGAAGAGAAAGGGCAATTCATGCTTTAGAAGAAGTGGGATTAGGAGAACAGCTTCATAAGAAACCAAGTCAAATGTCAGGTGGTCAGATGCAAAGAGTAGCGATTGCACGTGCACTAGTCAATGATCCAGATATTTTACTTGCAGATGAACCGACAGGAGCTTTAGATAGTGAAACATCGATTCAAGTTATGGAACTCTTAAAGGATGTGGCGAAAGATCGTTTGGTGGTGATGGTAACGCATAATCCAGAACTAGCTGAATCGTATGCGACACGTATTGTCACACTCAAAGATGGTGTTATTACTTCTGATACGGATCCATATATTGTGGAAGAAGAAATTGAAACTGAACATCGTAATATGGGAAAAGCATCGATGTCTTTTCTTACAGCGTTATCTTTAAGTTTCAATAACCTTAAGACCAAACTCACAAGAACGATTCTTGTTTCCTTTGCGGGTTCAATTGGAATTATTGGAATTGCGTTAATCTTATCTTTATCGAATGGCGCAAATAAATATATTCATGATATTGAAGAAGAAACTCTATCCGAGTATCCAGTTCAAATACAGAGTTCCGCATTTGATTTTACTTCGATGATGGTCGCTAGAGAAGAAAATAATAATGACACAACCGATGTTGAAAAAGAAAAAGATATTCATGAAGTTCCAATGGTGAATAATGTCTTTTCTCGTACAAAAGCGAATGATTTAGAATCCTTAAAAAACTATTTGGAATATGAATCAAGAGTATATGATTATGCAAATGCAGTGGAGTATAACTACAATGTAAATCCACATATTTTCCGTATTGATGGAGAAAACTATCGACAAGTTAATCCGGATAATACCTTTGCGTCATTAGGATTTGGAGGGTCGAGTAATTCTTTATTATCGATGGCGATGTCTACGGATATCTTCTATGCGTTACCTCAAAATGAATCATTATATATTAATCAATATGAAGTAAAGGCAGGTAGATGGCCACAAAATTATAATGAATGTATAGTGGTAACGATGTCTTCTGGTGGGGTTTATGACTTTGCGTTATATGCGTTGGGTTTAAAAGATAGTAAAGATTTAGATAAACTTGTGGAACAGTTTGTGAATGAAGAAGATGTAACAGTTGAAAATACACATGAACAATTCAATTATGAGGACCTTGTAGGAATTAATTTTAAGGTTGTGAATAATGCGGACTTATATCAATATGATGAGGATTTTAATATTTGGATCGATAAGACAGATGATAAGAAGTTTATGCGGGATACAATTCGCTATGCGGAAGATTTAACGGTTGTTGGTGTTGTACAAGTTAAAGAGAATGCAGATATTGCGATGTTAACCTCAGGTATTTATTATCCATATTCCTTAATTGAACATATCATTCATGATGCTGAACAAAAGGACATTACGAAACAGCAAATAAAGCGTCCAAGTATCAATGTTTTTACAGGAAAACGTTTTGATGATACTGAAACACCTGGATTTGATATGGATTCGTTATTCTCTATTGATGAGGCGCTTTTATCCAATGCCTTTCAGTTTGATGGAGATAAATTAAATATTGATCCTTCAGCGTTTTCAGATTTGTCGAATATGGATATGAGTTCGATGTTAACACCAGAAGATTTTCAAATGGATCCATCTAGTATGGGATCTTTGGATTTATTATCAATTGTGAAAGATATCAATATCAAAATGAACACAAATGAATTAGGACCATTATTCAATGAAGTTCTATCTTCTTATCTGGTTTATTCTGCTTCTGATCCAACAACGGATTACGCAACTCTTCCACAAGCCTTTACACAATATTTACGAGAGGCCAATACACAAAGGATGTTAGTGAATGAAATTAACGCAATGATTGAGGAAAAAGGCGGCTTAAATATCACAAATGAAGATATCACAAACGTCATTAATTATGTGATGGAAGGTTTCCCTCAATATTTAATGGATAATCATTTGACAGATCCGAATCAAATGACGACATATATCGCCCAATATTTACAAAGTGAAGAGGGACAAGCTCGTTTAACAGAAGGAATTATACAATTAACACAAAAGGCAGGAGAAATTGAATTTACAGATGAAGATATTCAATACTTAGTAGAAATTGTTTCAAGTGGATATGAAGAATATGCAAAAGAGAATCAATTACCTGATTTAGAAAAGATGGCTGATTCGTTTGTGAATTATATTAGTAGTGAACAAGGACAAAAAGTTTTGATGAATGGTATTACAAAAGTCATTGATACAAAAGACTTAGAACAACAAATCACCAAAGCCATTCAAAAGAACACATCCGCAATGAGTGAACAAATGGCGAATACAATTGCTAGTGTGATGCAGAGGGTTATGCAACAAGTGGTTACACAGATTTCTTCCTCGATGCAAAAAGCGATGGGAAATCTCGCCAATAACATGAAAGACGCAATCCGTTTTGATGCAAGTGCCTTTACACGTGCATTCACAATGACGATGAATGAAGCAGATCTTCAAGAACTCATGATGTCTTTGTATTCAAATGCACAAGATACCTATGATAGTAACTTACGTAAACTTGGATACTCTGATTTAAATAAGCCATCGATGATTTCCATTTATCCAAAAGATTTCGATTGTAAGAATGAAATCATTCATATGCTAGATACTTATAATGAAAGAATGGAAAAGGAAGATGAAACAAAGGTGATTCGGTATACCGATACCGTTGGAACATTAATGTCTTCGGTTACAACGATCATTGATACAATCAGTTATGTTTTAGTTGCCTTTGTGGCAATTTCACTTGTTGTATCTTCCATTATGATAGGAGTCATTACATATATCAGTGTCTTAGAGAGAAAGAAAGAAATTGGTATCTTACGCGCGATTGGTGCTTCTAAAAGAAACATTTCCGAAGTCTTTAATGCAGAAACATTTATCATTGGTTTACTAGCGGGTCTTATTGGGATTGGGATAACCCAACTCTTATTGATTCCAGGAAACTATATCATTCATGAAGTCTCTGGTAATCCAAATATTAATGCATACTTACCAATGGGTTCTGCGATTATCTTAATAGTATTAAGTGTTATCTTAACGCTAATTGGTGGTTTAATTCCATCTAGAAAAGCTGCAAAGAGCGATCCTGTAACCGCTTTAAGAACAGAGTAGATATGATATAATAATAGGATGAAAGATTCAAAAGTTTTTAAAATATTCGTAATCAATCCAGGTTCAACTTCCACAAAAGTATCCTTACATGAAAATGAGAAATGTATCTTATCTACTGATGTTTTTCATGATTCACAAGTTTTATTAACATTTCCAACTATCAATGATCAATTAACGTATCGAATGGATGTTTTATTACGATTTATTGAAGATAATGATATCAATTTAAATGATGTCGATGCGATTGTTGGTAGAGGTGGAGGATGTTACTCGGTTGAAAGTGGAACATATGAAATTAGTGACCAATTAATCGAAGATACTAAAGAAGCAAAAGGTGGTTTATATCATTCTTCCATGCTTGGTGTACAAATGGCCAAAGAAATGCAAAAGAAGTATGGTGGAAGACTGTTTATGGTTGATCCTCCAGTTGTAGATGAACTTCAAGAAGTAGCACGTATAACAGGGGTTAAAGGTATCTATCGTCGAGCGATTTGTCATGCGTTAAATCTAAAAGCTGTTGCGAAGAAATATGCAGAAGAAAATGAAAAACCATATGATTCACTGAACTTAATATGTTGCCATATTGATGGAGGCATCTCCATCACAGCCCATCATCACGGAAAGATGATTGATGGAAATGATGCGGGTGGAGGAGAAGGGCCTTTCACACCAACACGTATGGGGTCTATGGCTGTGACAGATGTTTTGCGATATTTAAAAGATAAACCAGACAAAGTAATAAGAGATTTATGTTCACAAGCAGGTGGATTTAGTTCTCATTTTGAAACATCTAATTCCGATGTGATTCATCAAATGGTAGATGAAGGAAATGAAGAAGCAATTCAAGTATGGAATGCGATGAAATATCAAGTTTCGAAATGGATTGGAGAAATGAGTGTTGTCTTACAAGGAAAAGTAGATGCGATAGTATTGACGGGTGGATTATTGCGATTTAAAGATGTAGAAGAAACCATTCAAGAGAATTGTGGATGGATTGCGCCCATTTGTTCTTATCCAGGAGAATTTGAACATGAGACAATGGCAAAATGTGCTTTAAATGTTTTGCAAGGAAAAGAAGAACCAAAAATCTATACGGGGAAACCTATTTTTTCACCTAAATAAGTTGCGTCATATGGGTATTTATGATAAATTATTTAAGCAACTTATGACCCCCTAGCTCAGTTGGCAGAGCAACTGACTCTTAATCAGTGGGTCTAGGGTTCGAATCCCTAGGGGGTCACCATTGTAAGATGAAGGTATCGATGATGCCTTTTTTTATGTGACGGTATGTTATAATTCTATCGTATTCATTGTATATATCTTTGATAAGGAAAGATGTCTCTACCAACTACCATAAATAGTTGACTACAAGGATGTTCTTAAAAGAATTCTTTTTCTTTTTGGAGGAATCGATATGAAATATGATGTGATTATTATTGGAATGGGTCCTGGTGGTATTTACTCTGCGTATGAACTCGTTAGAAATAATAAGAAATTGAAAATTGCGATGTTTGATGAAGGGCATTCTTTAGAAAAAAGAAAATGTCCAATTGATGGAGAAAGGATTACATCGTGCATTCATTGTCCAACTTGTTCTATTATGAGTGGGTTTGGTGGAGCAGGTGCTTTTTCAGATGGAAAGTATAATATCACGAATGATTTTGGGGGAACCTTATACCAATACATAGGAAAAAGAAAAGCACTTGAACTTATGGAATATGTAGATGAGATTAATATGACACATGGAGGAGAGGGGACAAAGTTATACTCTACTGCGAACTCTCAATTTAAAAAGATTTGTCTTCAAAATGATTTACACTTATTAAATGCATCTGTACGTCATTTAGGAACAGATAAGAACTATGTGGTTTTAACGAATCTATATAATGAATTGAAAGAGAAAGTAGATTTCTATTTTGATTGTAAAGTAGAAAATATCGAAATCTTAAATCCAGGCTACAAGATTATAACCAAAAATCAAGAATATACGTGTGATACTTGTATTGTATCCGTCGGTAGAAGTGGTAGTAAATGGATGGAGAAGATTTGTGAAGGAATTGGAATTAAGACAAAATCCAATCGTGTGGATATTGGAGTAAGAGTGGAAATTCCTGCAGAAGTTTTTTCTCACGTGACCGATGAACTCTATGAAGGAAAGATTGTCTATCGTACACAAAAGTATGGAGATTTTGTGCGAACATTCTGCATGAATCCGTATGGGGAAGTCGTTAATGAGAATACTAATGGAATTGTGACGGTCAATGGACATAGTTATGAAGATTCTTCCAAGAAGACAAATAATACAAACTTTGCGTTATTAGTATCTAAAGAATTTTCGGAACCATTTAAAGATTCGAATGGCTATGGAGAAAGCATTGCCAGGTTGAGTAATATGCTTGGTGGAGGTGTTCTTGTGCAACGCTTTGGAGATGTGATACGTGGACAAAGAAGCACGGAAGAGCGCATGAAATCATCTTTCGTTGTGCCAACCTTAAATGCGACTCCAGGCGATTTAAATCTTGTTCTACCAAAGCGAATTATGGATGGAATCATCGAAATGATTTATGCATTAGATAAGATTGCTCCAGGAACTGCGAATGATGATACGTTACTTTATGGAGTTGAAGTAAAGTTCTACAACATGGAAGTCCAGGTTGATAAACACTTAGAAACAAAATATAAAGGGCTCTATATTATCGGAGATGGAGGGGGAATTACCCACTCCTTGTCACATGCTTCCGCAAGTGGAGTCTATGTTGCTAGAGAGATTCTTGAAAAGAATTAGTTATTTTTCTTGTCATAGGAAAGTAGATACCTGTAAAATTAGAAATATATTTCAGGAGGAAACGATATGATTGTTGGATGTGTTAAAGAAATAAAAAATAATGAATTCCGCGTTGGGTTAACCCCTGATAATGCTAGAAGCTATATTAGTTCTGGGCATAAAGTTTTAATTGAAAAAGGCGCAGGAATTGGATCTGGATTTACAGATGAAGAGTATCGCAAAGTAGGAGCCAAGATTGTTAAGAGCGCCAAAGAAGTTTGGGATAAATGTCAATTAATGATTAAAGTTAAAGAACCTTTAAAACAAGAATATAAATTCTTCCATGAAGGTTTAATACTATATACCTACTTACACTTAGCTGCAGATCCTACGACAACAAAAGCTCTATTAAAAGCGAAAGTAAAGAGTGTTGCGTATGAGACATTAATGGAAAGAGATGGCAGTTTACCATTACTTGCTCCAATGTCACAAATTGCGGGAAGACTTTCTCTACAAGAAGGTGCGAAGTATTTAGAAAAACGTTTTGGTGGAGAAGGTGTTCTTCTTGCAGGTGTACCAGGGACACCAAAAGCGAACGTTGTTATACTTGGTGGTGGAACGGTCGGAATGAATGCTTGTAAGATTGCGGTAGGTATGGGTGCACAAGTTACCATCATTGACACAAACTTACAACGTCTTGAATACTTAGATAATTTATTTGGTTCTGGTATTCAAACTTTATTCTCGACGGAAACCAATGTGGAACGTGCTGTTATTGATGCGGACCTTGTGATTGGCTGTGTCTTAATTCCTGGGGCTGCGACACCTAAAATCTTTAAGAAGAGATTTTTAAAAGAAATGAAACCAGGTGCAGTATTTGTAGATGTTGCGATTGACCAAGGTGGATGTGGAGAGAGTTCAAGAGTTACTTCACATGATGATCCTATCTATATTGAAGATGGTGTTGTGCACTATTGCGTAGGAAATATGCCTGGT
>JAFWFT010000003.1 GCA_017515505.1 Solobacterium sp. | reverse complement strand
TATGTTCCTTTTTCATACTTAATCTACAATTGATGAATATAATCCTGGTGCAATATTTTCAATTCCAAATAATTTTAAGAAGTCTTGTAGTTCTTCAACATGTGTATCTGTTAAATCCACATGGATGTTCATACGTGGCCAAACTTTAGAAATAATTTGTGCACTTGGAACACCTAAAACTTCTGGAGTAATTGTTTCAATATCCTTTACAAGTTCTTCTCTACTAGATGAAGCATCTGTATCAAAGGTATATTGTTGCATAGAAACAATCATTTGTTCATAGAATGTTAAATGATCCTTTAGGTTTTCACTACGTACAAATAAACCTGCTTGTGGTAAACCTTGTCCTGCTTCTGACCATTCTTTTTGTAAATCTGCAACGATAAATAAGTCTTTACCATTTTCTTTGTTTTTAGCAATAGTTGCTGTTGCAACAGGTTCTGCGAGTAAAGCTAAATCAATATTACCTGCTGTTAATGCAGTGGCACATTCTGCTACAGAAGCATACCATTCTACTTGTTCAGCATATTGTGGATATAATTTATTGAATACTAATCCACTTACAGCTTGTTCACCAAATGCACCAACTTTAATTGGATCTGTAGATTCTAAAATTTTTTCATCATTTGCGACTAAATAGAAATTTCCCCACGTAACAATCGCCATTAAGCGATAATCCGTTTTACCAGCTGTAGCTAATTTCATTCCTAAATTTGTAGGTGCAATAATGACATCATATTCAGGACTAGGATTTACAAATGCTGCTTGTAACATATCTGGTCCATCCACTACTTCTACATCATATCCTTCTTTAATTAAAGAAATGGTTGATAAGGATGGTGCACCACTAGGGGTTAATACCTTAACCGTACTTGTATCTACTGTAGAAGGTTCATTTGTTTCTTCTGGAGTAGCTGTAGGTTCACTCGTTGGTTCACTTGTAGGTTCTTGTGTACTAGCAACTTGTCCATTCGAACAACCTACTAATAACAATAACGACATCAAAACAATACTAATTTTTTTCATTCAATTTTATAACGCCTTTCTATTTGTTTCATCAATTGCATTCGCTAAGAATTCATCGAATGACATTTTAGTTTCTTCTTTACTACCATAACGACGTACGGTTACACCTTTTTCTTCCATCTCTTTTTCACCCACAACGAGTTCAACTGGAATCTTTTCCATTTGGGCTTCACGGATGCGATAGCCAAGTTTTTCATTACGATCATCGAGTGTGACACGGAAATGGTTCTTACGTAATTCTTCTACAACATGTTCTGCATATTCTTTGTGTGCTTCTGGAGATACTGGAAGAACAACGATTTGTTTTGGAGCTAACCATAGAGGTAAATTACCTTTTGTTTCTTCAAGAATAAATGCTACAAAGCGGTCGATCGAACCAAGAATAGCTCTATGAATAACAACTGGACGAACTTTATTACCATCACTATCAACGTATTCTAGTTCAAAACGTTCAGGTAATTGATAATCTAATTGAATGGTTGATAATGTAACATCATGCCCTAAAGCACTGCGTACTTGTACATCAATCTTAGGACCATAGAAAGCTGCTTCCCCTTCTGCTTCATAGAAAGGAACATCCATTTCTTTTAAGACTTCCCGTAATTCTGCTTCACTTCTTTCCCACAATTCATCATTTCCGAAATACTTATCCGTATTCTCTTTATCTCGTAGAGATAAACGGAAGGAATACTGTCCTAATCCAAAATCTTTATAGACATCAAGAATGAGTTGGGTTACATTCTTAATCTCTTGTGCAATTTGATCTGGACGACAGAAAATATGGGAGTCATTTTGAGTAAAGGCACGTGAACGCTCAATACCCGTTAATGCGCCACCTGCTTCAAAACGAAAGTCATTTGCGATTTCTGCAATACGAACTGGTAAATCACGATATGAATGTAACGTACTCTTATACATCATCATATGTTCTGGACAGTTCATCGGACGTAAACAAAATTCATTTCCATCTCTTTCCATAATTGGAAACATATCATCTTTATAGTGGTCTAAGTGACCAGAAATCTTATATAACTTTGTCGATACAACCGATGGTGTCATAACATGAACATATCCTTGGGCAAGTTCTTTATCCATAATATAATCCGATAATAAACGTCTCATCGTAAATCCATTTGGCAACCACATTGGTAAACCAGCACCTACAACATCAGAGAACATAAAGATTTCTAATTCTTTTCCTAAACGTCTATGATCTCTTAACTTCGCTTCTTCTAAATCTGCTAGATGGGCAGCCAATTCTTCTTCACTTGGTAAACAAACACCATAAATGCGTTGAAGAACTTTATTATTTTCATCACCATTCCAATAAGCACCAGAATGTTTTAATAATTTAAAGTAGCGACACAGTTTGGTATTATCAACGTGAGGTCCTCTACATAAATCAGTAAAGTCTCCTTGTGTATAACAAGATATTACTTGTTCATTTTCATCCATACGAGAGATTAAATCAATTTTATATTCATCATCTTTAAACATTTCTAAAGCTTCCTCTTTCGAAAGTTCATGACGAACAATCTTCTTTGCATCTTTCGCACATTTTTTCATTTCTTTTTCAATCTTCTCAAGATCTTCATCACGAATAACATCATCTCCTAAATCGATATCATAGTAGAAGCCTTCTTCCACAACAGGTCCTACCCAGAATTTCGCATTTGGATACAAATGCTTAACGGCCTGTGCCATTAAGTGTGCACAACTATGATTGAGTGTGTTTAATTGTTCATTTTCTTTAAAGTTAATCATGTTTCTATCCTCCTATCAAAAGAAAAACGCCCTCCAATTGAAGGACGCAAATGACTTTGCGCGGTACCACCTTACTTCCCGTAATAAACGGACACCTTTTTTCCTTTAACGCAGGAATACGTCATCGATTAAGATGAAGCTCACAGGTGGTAATTATCTATTCCCTCAACGATTTTTCACCAGTCAATCGTCTCTCTACATCCTGTTTAGATAATGTTGTCCTGATCAATACTATTTAATTTATATAATAGAAAAATATAATTGTCAATTTATTAGAAAGAAGAAAAACGGTAATATGAACTCCCGTGGATTTAATACCCCAGGTTGAACTGCCGTGTGGGTATTTTAAGTCCCAGGTTGAATTAATGTGTGGGTCCTTATTGATAATAAGAAAAACCTTCTT
>JAFWFT010000045.1 GCA_017515505.1 Solobacterium sp. | reverse complement strand
GGTGTCTTATATTTAAACACAAAGTATAAGGCAATTACTTCAATGGGTAATAGAAGTGTGTTTTTGATTATACTTTTAGAAGCATAATAGATAAACCCTTTTGAATATAACATCATTGACCATAGAGAACCTAATAACACATTCACACCATAATTAACGAAGCCTTTCGCAAAGATAATCTTAGGAAGTGTTATCGTTGTACGATAGAAGAATAAGGCATAGATGAAAGAGCCTAGCATACTTGAAAGGGTATATCCTAAGAAGAATGGACCACTAGGCGCAATCATAAAAGATACAATATCTGTTATAGCGCCAGAAAAAACCCCCGCAATAGGTCCAACAATACAAGATTCAACTGCCACAATAATGAAGGTAAAGGCAATACGAAGATTATCACTAACGGGTATATACCAAATTGAGACAATCGTCTTCATCGCAATAAAAATCGCAATCAGCGCTAAGTAAGTTGTGGAAGATAGTTTTTGTAGAGATGAAACCCAATATTCTTTTGTAAACATACAAAGACCTCCTTTCTCACCCAGATGTGAGAAGGGAGGCCTTCTATTTCATCTTGGGGAGTGATAACCAACCGCAAGAAGCATCTTTTCGTCTATAAGAGTCCCATCCCTTATAGCACTTAACGCAGGTTATCTTTATGTTATATAAAAGATAGCAGTTTCTATGCGTAAGGTCAATGTGTTTGTTCAATTGAGAGAAAAATAGTAATATTTTCTTATTATGGGGAAGTTAATTATATCCGTTAATACGAAAGAAATGATTTTAAAGTCCTATGAAATGGGAGCAGATGAAGTGGTGATTTCTTTGAACCAATGTTCATTTAATGGGTTAAAGAAGATTTCATTGGAAGAACTTGATTCAAATATACCTGTTTCAATCTTTTTTAATTGTTGTATTTTCCCTGAACAAATAGATGAGTATCATTCTCTATTTGAGAAGATTCAATCTTTGAAGATTCAATCTATCTACTTTCAAGATCCAATTATTATTCTATGGGCACGAGAATTTAATTGTTTAGAGAAATGTATTTACCGTCCTGAAACACTAGTAACCAATCAAATGGATGCGAATTGGTGGTATAGTCGTGGTTTGAAAAGTGTATCGATTTCACCCCTTATTACTTTAGAAGAAACTCTTCATATGATTCGAAATGTTCCAAATAGTGAATGTGTGATTCATGGTCATTTAATGATGTCTTATTCAAAAAGATACCTAGTCAGTGCCTTTACAAACCATAATGATTTACCATCTTTAAGAAACAACTATGATTTAACCATTCAAGAAGAAAAACGAGATGGACATATGCCAATTTATGAAGATGAAAATGGAACACTGATCTATACAGACTTTGTGCTTGAATCATTTAATGAATTACCAATTCTCATGAAAAAAGGGATATCTCGAGTATTTGTGAATGGGGAATTTTTAAAAGATGAAGAACTATTAGATGCACTTAGTATATACAAACAGATAATGGAAGAAAAAGATGTTCAAAATCAAATTGTATCTTTCTTTGAAAAATATAAAGAAACTTCCTATTCAAAGGGTTATTATGAGGAGAAGACAATCCAATGAGAACGGTTGAATTACTTGCGCCAGCTGGAGATTTAAATCGTTGTAAGACAGCGATTCGTTTTGGTGCCGATGCGGTATATATTGGTGGCCAAAGTTTTTCATTACGTTCAAGAGCGTCCAATTTTACACTCGCAGATATTGAAGAGGCTTGTCTTTTTGCGAAAGAATATGGTTCGCATATTCATGTGACAGTGAATATGATCCCACATGAAGAAGATTTTGAAGGTTTAGAAACCTATATAAAAGAACTAGAACGAGTAGGCGTAACGGCTGTTATTGTGGCTTCTGCTGCAATTATGAATATTGTACGTAAAGTAGCACCTTCTTTAGAAATCCACTGTTCAACGCAATTAAGTGTCACAAACGCACAGACCGCAAACTTCTACCATGAAGAATTAGGAATCAACCGTGTTGTGCTCGCGAGGGAGTGCACATTAGAGAACGTAAGAGAAATCACAAAAGCTTCTACGATTGATACTGAAGCATTTATCCATGGTGGCATGTGTGTAAACTATTCTGGAAGATGTACATTATCCAATCGGATGACTTTGCGGGATGCCAATCGTGGTGGATGTGCACAAAGCTGCCGTTGGGAATATCGTCTCTTTGAAAAAAAGAAAGAAATCACGACTTCCAAGACCTATTTCACAATGGGTTCAAGAGATTTATGTGCAGCACAAGAATTAGAACAACTCATTCATGCGGGTGTTACATCTTTTAAGATTGAGGGAAGAATGAAAACGGAATACTATGTCGCTTCTGTAGTTTCTGCATATCGTCATTTAATTGATCGTATTTTAGAAGGGACTCCATTAACAGAAGAAGAATGCAACTTCTATCAAAAAGAAATCCTAAAAGGAGAAAATCGAGCTGTATGTAATGGGTTATATACAAATGAAAGAGGAGATAATTCTTTGATTCTACATATGAATAGTGATCAAGAAGTGAATCATGATTTTATTGGTAAAGTGGAAATCTATGATCCGGATACAAAGTCTTTCTTCTTTCGTTGTCGAAATGTTGTAAAGGTTGGGGATACCTTAGAAATACTATCCCCAAAGAAAGAGAATCGAAACTTTGTAGTAGAATGGATTCAAGATGAAGATAAGAATTATTTAGAAGAATGTAAGAATCCAATGCGTTTCATTGAAATGCCTGTCCCATTTGAAATGGAACCTGGAGACATTATTAGGAGAATTTCGAAATGATTATTGAAGGAGATATTAGTGTCAAAGCAGCTCTAAAATATAATCAAAGAACAGTGAATGTGATTATCGCAGATGAAAAGCGACATGATAAAGGTCTTCACTATGTTTTAAAAGTGGCAGAAGAAAAGAAAGTCCCTGTTGAACTTGTGAATAGAAAAAGAGTGGATGAACTTGCGACAGGAAAAACACATGGTGGATTAATCGCGGATGTTGAAGAAAGAAGGTTTCAAAAACTGGAAGATTGTTTACAAGGGAATACGCCATTTGTGAGTGTTGTAGAAGGAGTAGAGGATCCATTCAATCTTGGTTATATCATTCGTGCGTTATACGCCAGTGGATGTACAGGACTCATCCTAAAAAAACGAGAATGGAAAAATGTTGAACCAATCATCTTAAAATCTAGTGCCGGGGCGTATGATGCTTTGACGATTCATCAATCCGAAGATATTCCATTGGCAATTAGACGACTAAAGGAAGATGGTTTATACTGTTATGCAGCGATGTGAAAAGACGCGATGATATATACAGACGCTAATTTCACGCAACCAATCGTATTACTAATTGGCGGTGAAATAAGAGGGTTATCGAGTAAAGTGTTAAAGGAAAGTGATCAGAATATCTTTATTCCTTACGCAAATGATTTCCATAATGCATTAAATGCAGCCGGAGCTAGTGCTGTATTAGGATTCGAGATACTACGGCAACGTTCAAAATAGAAAGAGGAAACTATGAAAGAAGCAATCTATTTTCATGACAACACAGTAATCTTAAACTATTCAAAGAAATATATTAAAGATTCTGTTGATTTACTATCTTCGGAAGGTTTTTATCAGTACCTAACACGTTTCTTAGAAGATCTTCATTATTACCATCATGATTTATATTTATGGTGTGTAGAATGTTCAAAAGAAGAAAAAGTTGAAGATCATTTAGTTCATTTGATTAAGCAATTACTCGTTCTTGATTTAGATATGATTCAAGACAAAATGTTAGAAAAGAAAGAAAACTTACTTGCGGTTATTGAAGAAGGATATAACTATTGGCGTCATCTGCAAAGATATTCTTTCTTATATACACATAATGAAGAAGGTTTTCAACTTCAAAACTTTATTGATGCGGATAGCGCGATGAACTCATTAGTATTAAATTTCTATCGTACATTAGAAGAAAAAGTTCAAGGAAATAAGAATAAGGTCTATCGTCAGCTGCAAGCAGGGACAAACGCAAGTATCTTATTAGAGTACTACACACCATATAAGATCGATGGATATGAAGCATTATATGAGGTTCCATATATTAACCAAATTATGATGCGAACACCTCTTATTCTTCATCCTAGAAGCAATAAACGTACCAATATGTTCACAAAAACCAATCACAATCCATTAGAAGGATTCCGAATTGAAAATGAAGATTGGGTATGTTATCCAGCGAAAGTTGGGCGGCTATTAGTCCTTGCGTATTTCCAAAGAGACCATATTTCGAGTGCAGTAGCGATGGCAAACTTATTTGAACTAGCAACGCAAGAAGAAGCAATCAAAAAACCAGATTGCGTGATGTTATTTGGTGTAAAAGAGAATACACAAGACACCGTTTACTACCATGACACAAAGAATGATATTTGGGTTGGGAAAGTATCCGATAGTAAAGAAATTGATTACTTTGGATATACCAAGAAAATGGTTTTAACATTACATAATCTTGCGATGATGGAAAAAGGATGGTTACCAATTCATGGGGCGATGGTTAATCTCTATTTAAAAGATGGCACTAAGAAGGGATTACTCTTCATGGGCGATTCAGGTGCTGGGAAATCCGAAACCATTGAAGCATTAAATGTATTGGCTTCAAAACTCATTGATCATCAAGAGATTGTTTTTGATGATATGGGCTCTGTACACATTGATGAAGAAGGTAATATACTCGCGCAAGGGACAGAGATTGGCGCATTTGTTCGTTTAGGTGACTTAGATAAAGGAACAGCATATCGTGATATGGATCGTTCTATCTTCTTTAACCCAGAAAAAGCAAATGCACGAGTGGTGTTACCTGCATCTTCTTATTCGATTATTACAAAGGATCATCCGATTGATTGTTTCTTATATGCGAATAACTATACAGATTTAAGAGGAATGAAATTATTTGAATCTATTGAAGAAGCGTTACCTACTTTCTTAGAAGGAAAGCGTAATGCATTAGGAACAACCCAAGAAAAAGGTTTATCCTCAACATTCTTTGCGAATCCATTTGGCCCAATGCAAGAAAAAGAAAAGTGTGAAGAATTGATTCATACAATCTTCAAAGCTTTATTTGAAAAAGAAATTCCAGTCGGAGAAATCTATACTTGTTTAGGATTAGAAGATAAAGGGGATAATGGGATTGAAAAAGCTGCACAAGCCCTACTAGAATTTGTAAAAGGACAATAATGGAAAAGATTACATCTTTAGAGAATGCACAAGTAAAGAAATGGAATAAGTTACATCAAAAAAAAGAAAGAGATGCGACAGGACTTTTCTTAGTGGAAGGAAAACACTTAATTGAAGAAGCTCTAAAGTATCATGCGGTTGAACTTGTTTTGTATGAGAATGAGTGTCCTTTTCAAAATGTTCCTACGCAAGAAGTTTCAAAGCCTATCTTAGATAAGCTATCTAGTAATCCTTCTGGTGCAGAATATATTGGAATCTGTCATTTGCCAGAATCTATTATTGAAAAGAAGGAAAGATTATTACTTTTAGATGGAATCCAAGATCCAGGGAATTTAGGAACTTTAATTCGTACTGCGATTTCTTTTTCGTTTGATGGAATATATTGTTCGAAAGATACCTGTGATTATTTAAATGAAAAAGTGATTCGTTCTACGCAAGGTTCAATCTTTCAAATTCCAATTATCTATATGGACTTAATAGATTGTATGAATAAGTTAAAAGAGGAAGGCGTACAAGTTGTCGCAACGACACTTGAACATTCGAAGACGATGAAAGAAATCCTCCCTCAAGAAAAGATGGCTTTCGTATTAGGGAATGAAGGAAGAGGGGTTTCTAAAGAAATATTAAAGTGTGCAGATGAGTTATTACGGATAGAAATGGAAGGATTTGAATCCTTAAATGTCGCAGTTGCGGGAGGGATCATCCTTTATCATTATCGGAAAGCATGATGAAAGAAGAAAAGAGTTTTCACATTCAAGATATCATCAACAATCCTATCAAACTACAGGAGGATCTTTTTCAATTTGTGAATCAAAATGCTTCAACCTATGAGCGTTTCAAAAACTTTAATTTCTTTCTTTCGAATCCTAAGATTGAAAATCCTGTTGTTTCGTATCAATATGATCCGGATTTTTTATTTGGTGTTGATACTTCATTAACACAAGAACGCATGTTGGAATTTCTATTAGGAAAGAATGAATCAAAAATCTTCTATAATAAAGAATCATTGAGTGTATATATTGATAACCATTATCAAGATCTTTTTCATAAACGGTATGCGTATCAAGAAAACAATCATAATCGTTATTTGGAATTAAGTGATGCGCAGGCCAAAGCATTACTAAAGCGTTGTCTGTTGAATTATATTAATCATTTTTATTTAACATTCACATTTAGTACAGATGATCAATCACAACAATTAGAGAATGATAAAATCATTGAAATATTAAAAAATAGTGATGGTATTTACTTACCTTATACAAAGGAAATGTTTGATGCGATTGATGTGAATCCATTATTACTTGATCGAGAACTCTTTATTTATGAAGATGGATTTGTATATCAAGGGGATAATGCATATCAGATACATAGCGAATTGAAGAAACTGATTGCATCATTACCGCAAGTGGATAATTATTCGATTTCCTATAAAGGAAAACTATCCGAAGAAATATTAAAGAAATTATATGAACTTCAAAAGGAAGTGATTGTGAGTGAAAGTTGGATTCTTATTCATGGATATTTGAGTGAACGTACATTGAATGAATTAGATACATATGGGGTGACATTTACTCTTCTTGAAGATAAAAAAATTCTTTTAGAAGTTGGAGAATCTAATGGACAACCAATAAGGGAATTATATTCTGCTTTAGAGGAGGCATATGAGAAAGGGGTTCATTATTATCAATGCGTTTCAGATTGTATATATAATGGGGCATTAGCGAGGCTTGGAAGAATTGATGCGTATGAGGATATTCTTTCACTAACGCTAGGAAAATCCTCTTTTATGACTTATCTTGGCTTAAAAGATCCACGTTTATCTTATACCCTGAGTGGAAACATTCTTTCTTTTATGAAGACGAATGTCAACTCTTAAAGCAAATGGATATTCAAGAAGAAGTGATTGTACAAGCGATGATTGTTCGTTTCGAAAACAATGACATCGAAAAAGAAAACAATTTTAAACGTAGAATAGAAGCGATTAATGATTACTTATCGCACTCCACTTCGATTCATCGTGTATCTGTTGCGGGAAATCTTATCACGGATGATGGATATTTATTATATGAAAACGCAGGAAATTCGACATGTGTTTCTGTATATGGGGCAATAGAAATCTATGATGAACAAGTTCCCTATTACCATCATTGCACAGATCGAATGGTTCCATCCATTTATCAAAACTTTGATTTATTCCGTAATTTCAATCGAGAATTATCTCGTCATGTCTTATTAAAGAATCATTTGGATGTTATAGATTCCGATTGGAAGTATTATGGATTATCTGTCAATGGTTACCAAGGCTTTTCAACCGATCATATTGTGCCAATTCAATTCCATGTCTTAGCGCAGCACCCTCTAAAAGAAAGCTTTGAAGAGATGTCACATGCCAATGCATCATTACGTGGCCTAAAATATGAAGTTGATGAACCAATTAGAAAGTCATCAAAAGTATCAAGAATTCTTTGGATTCTCTTAATTGTTTTAATGATTCTTCTAGCCATATGGAATATCTATCGAGGTGTTTTAAATCCATATTCCATTGAAATTCTTTCCTTTGTTACAAATGCTTTCATATTATTGATTGTTGGTGGATATTTTCTTTTTGAGAAAGTCATAAAAGACAGAAAGAAACCAAAGAATCTTTTTGGGGAGAATGTTTTCCTTTCAAAAAATGAAATCCATTTCCAACCTTCCAAGAATAAAGAAGACACGTTGTTAGAGTTACTTCAAAATCTTTATTTATTACATTGTTTAAAAAAGAGTCAAACCATTCAAAAAGAATGGAAGGAACGTATCAAAAAAGAAGAAGATACGAATTATTTGAATTGGAAGAATAAAGTAAAAACAAATAAACGAAATGCGAGAAAAGAAACTAATAAATCGTAGAGAATGTTTTTTCGTTTTTTATAAGAGATACTTCTTTTAAGGTAATCTCATCCACACGAATCCAATAATCACCTTTTTTGATGATTTCTAAAAATTGTTGAATTCTATATTCATCTCCTTGGATATAGATTTCAACCATTCCATTGTCCATATTGCGAACAGTTCCGGTTAAACCGAGTTCTTTTGCGTTTCGCATACAGAAGTATCGAAATCCAACCCCTTGTACACGACCTTCAACGATGACATAATAACGTTTCATTGCTACTATTATATATGATATGAATCTAATTCTTGTACCAAAAACGAATTTTGATCAATTATGGGCAGGAGAATATTTAAGTGATGTGCTTAGGCCTTCTGATCATATTTTACTTTTTCATTTTAGTGAAAATCATGAATATGATTTGATCTCTTTTGATTATGAAGAAGATATTATTCGCCCGTTCTTAACATATGGAATAGCGAAAGAGCGTATTAAGATTATTACACCTTATGTGGATGACGAAGAGAATATTCAATATACATTAGAGCAAGATTATGATGTGATTGGGTTTGTGGGAAATGATGCATATCAGGCAATGCTTTATCTAGATGATTATGGCATAAAAGAAAAGATTCAATCTTTTGAAGGGACCTTACTCTTTGTGGGAGAAATTGGATATGTGGCAGGAGATGTTGTTCAAGACGAAATCGAAGGTTTAGGATTGTTGGATGAACTTCAAATGGATATTAATTATCGTTATGATGAAGATCATATTGCGCGTGTTATTCGACTGCTAGAAATGGGGCATTCAAAGGTGGTATTAATCCCAGAAGAAGGGGGATTATTATCGATTAATCACTATTATGATACCTTTGGTAGAGCTACTGTAGTAGGGGAAGATGATCTTGATTCACTATACGAAACCTTTCATAACAGCTTGTGAAAAACAGGTTGTTTTTTTCAGAAAAATATTTCATGGAATAATAATTGAAATAATGAATGAATATCTTTAAAATAACTTTAGGCAAGATAAGCCGAGGAGGAAAGAAATGAAGAAATTTGTTTCAACACTATTAGCCGGATTAATGGCTATGAGTTTAGTTGCTTGTGGTGGCACACAGAACAACACAAGCACACCTACTGCTGATAGCGGAAGTACAGAACAAACTACTACAGAGACAACTGGTTCTGATGAAGCTATGAAAGTAGCGATGGTTACAGACTATGGTGATATTACAGACCAAAGTTTCAACCAAACAACATATGAAGCTTCTAAAGCTTTCTGCGAAAGCAATGGTGTAGAGTTCACTTATAAGAAACCTGCATCTGACGCTGATGCTGACCGTGTTGCTTCTATTGAAGAAGCAATCGAAGAAGGTTACAACGTAATCGTTATGCCTGGTTTCGCATTTGCGAATGCAATCTATGAAGTTGCTCCATTATATCCTGACACAAAGTTTGTTGCGCTTGACGTTAGTGAAGGCGATTTAACAGCTTATGGTGAAAGAGAATTTGATGGTTCTAATGTTTACTCTGCAGTTTACCAAGAAGAATTAGCTGGTTATATGGCTGGATATGCAGCTGTTAAATTAGGCTATAAGAAACTTGGATTCTTAGGTGGTATGGCTGTTCCTGCAGTTATCCGTTATGGGTTTGGTTTCGTACAAGGTGCTGAAGCTGCTGCAAAAGAAGCTGGCGTAGACGGTGTGGAGATTAAATACGCATATGGTAACCAATTCTTTGGTGATCCAGATATCACAGCTGCTATGGATACATGGTACAGCGATGGTACAGAAGTAGTATTCGCTTGTGGCGGAGGTATCTTCACATCTGCTGCAGAAGCTGCTGCGAAAGTTAACGCTAAAGTTATCGGTGTTGACGTTGACCAAGCTGGAACAATCGATGGTTCTTATGGTGCTGGTATGACAGTGACAAGTGCGATGAAAGGTTTAGCACCAACCGTTCAAACATTACTAAGCGAAATCAAAGCTGGTAACTGGGATAAGTACAAAGGAAAGATTGAAAACTTAGGTCTTGTATCTGAAGATCCATCTCTCAACTATGTACAACTTCCAACATCTACACAATGGGCTGATGGATTCACAGAAGCTGATTATAAGACACTTGTTGGTGAATTATACAAAGGCACAAGAAAAGTTGACAGTGGTACAGAAACAATGCCTGCTACAGAAGCAATCAAAGTTGATGACCAAGGCAACATTAAGTAATTAAAAAAATGTAAAAAAGGTTGACTAACATATTTATTTAGCCAATCTTTTTTTATACAATAGTAGTAATAATAGATTGAATGGAGGTGGCTTAGAATGGATACTCCATATGCGATTGAGATGCTTAATATCACAAAGCGTTTCCCAGGTATTATCGCAAATGATAATGTGACTATTCAGCTCAAAAAAGGGGAGATTCATGCTCTGCTTGGAGAAAATGGTGCTGGCAAATCAACTTTGATGTCAGTTCTTTTTGGACTCTATCAAGCAGAAGAAGGAATCATCAAGAAGGATGGAAAGGAAGTTAAGATAAAAGATCCAAATGATGCGAATGATTTAGGAATCGGAATGGTGCATCAACACTTTAAATTAGTTCAATGCTTTACGGTTCTTCAAAACATTATTCTTGGTGTCGAAACAACGAAGAATGGAATTCTTCAAATGGATGAAGCGAGAAAGAAAGTGATGGATCTTTCGGATCGGTATGGTTTGAGTGTAGATCCAGATGCACTGATTGAAGATATCACAGTCGGTATGCAACAAAGAACCGAAATCTTAAAGATGCTATATCGAGATAATGAAATACTAATCTTTGATGAGCCAACAGCTGTTTTAACTCCACAAGAGATTAAAGAACTGATGCAGATTATGAAGAATCTAGCTGCGGAAGGGAAATCCATTTTGTTTATTTCTCATAAATTAAACGAAATTATGGAAGTGGCAGATCGTGTAACGGTATTAAGAAGAGGAAAGTATGTCGGAACAGTGGATGTCAAAGGAACAACCCAAGAAGAGTTATCTCGAATGATGGTTGGTCGTGATGTTCAACTCGTTGTTGAAAAAGAACCATCACACCCAAAAGATGTTGTCTTAAAGATTGAAAATATGACGGTCGCTTCAAAAGTTCACAATAATAATGCAGTGAAAAATGTATCACTTGAAGTACGTAGTGGAGAAATCGTCTGTATTGCAGGTATTGATGGCAATGGACAAACGGAATTCGTATATGGTGTTACTGGACTAGAACCACTTGTATCTGGAAAGATTACACTTTGTGGACAAGATATTACGAACGCTCCAATTAGAGAACGTTATAAAGAGATGAGCCATATCCCAGAAGATCGTCATAAACATGGTCTCGTTCTTGATTACCCACTTGAATATAATATGGTTCTTCAACGGTATTTCGAACCTGATTTCACATCAAAATCTGGTTTCTTAAAAAAGAAAGAGATTCGTGGGTATTCTGGGAAACTAGAACAGGATTTCGATGTACGTTCTGGGCAAGGATCTGTAACAATCGCAAGAAGTATGTCAGGTGGTAATCAACAAAAAGCGATTATCGCTCGTGAATTGGATAAAGAACATACCTTACTCGTAGCTGTACAACCAACGCGTGGACTTGATGTTGGTGCGATTGAAGGAGTTCATCGACATCTCATAGAGGAAAGAGATAATGGGAAAGCCGTCTTACTTGTATCTCTTGAACTTGAAGAAGTTATGAATGTATCAGATCGAATTCTTGTGATGTATGAAGGTGAAATCGTTGCGGAATTAGATCCAAAAGAAACGACTGTTGAAGAACTTGGTTTATATATGTCTGGTGCGAAGAGACAAGGGAAGGAGGCTTAATTATGAATGAAAAGAAAAGTTTGTTAAAGAATCCTTCTGTACAAGCAATCTTAACGTCACTCTTATGTGTTGTGCTTGGTCTATTTATTGGTTATATCGTATTACTCATTATTAATCCATCGGGTGCAGGCAAAGCAATTCAAACCATCTTAATGAACTTTATGATGCGATCAAGTCCTGCTGCTCGCTTAAAAGCACTTGGTAATACATTAGCGAAGACTGCGCCATTATTAATGTGTGCATTATCGATTTGTTTCTGCTATAAAGTTGGCTTATTCAACATTGGTGCTGCAGGACAATATGAAATGGGAGCTTGCCTCGGTTTATACGCAGCGATTGCATTAAAGATGCCTTGGTATGTGTGTTTAATTCTTGCGGCAATTGGTGGAGCACTCTTAGGTGCGATCACTGGTTTCTTAAAAGCGTATCGGAATGTGAACGAAGTTATTTCCGGTATTATGCTGAATTGGATTGCGCTATATGTAACCAATACGATTTTATCAGGAGAAAAAACAAAAGATATCGCAAGTCCATATACCTTAAAACTATCGTCGGTGAATAAAGGTGGACTCATTCCAAGTTTTGGATTAGATAAATTATTTTCTAATAATAGTACGGTAACGATTGCGATTCCTTTTGCGGTTGTTGCGGCAATTATCATATGGATTATCTTATCGAAAACGAAGTTTGGATATGAATTAAAAGCCACTGGTTATAATAAACAAGCAGCAAAGTACGCAGGGATGAGAGAGAATCGTAACATCATCGTAACTCTCGCCATTGGTGGAGCACTTGCGGGAATTGGTGCAGCCTTCTTATTTTTGACGGGATATCAAGAATGGTCGGTTACACAATCCTCTGTTCCTAGCATGGGATTTAATGGAATTGCGGCAACTTTCTTAGGTGGTTTACATCCACTTGGAACGATTCTATCTTCCTTCTTTATTCAAAATATTACAGATGGTGGGGCACTCATTGACAAGTCCATTTATCCATCTCAGATTTCAGACTTAATTTCTGCCTTAATCATTTACTTCTGTGGATTTGTTTTATTCTTTAAATTACAGATTAATAAATTCATCGCAAAGAAAGAGGAAAGAAATAAAGCAAAAGAAATAATGGCTGCGGAAGGAGGAGATAAGAAATGACGTTATTAATTCAATATACATTTTTGTTTGCTTCCGTATTGTGTTTGGTCGCTCTAGGCGGATGCTTCTCAGAACACTCTGGAATCATTAACTTAGGATTAGAAGGAATCATGGTTATGGGTGCACTAGGTGGAGCCTTAACAATGAGTTCGATGGATCCAAGTACACCAGCAATTATCATTGTCGTTGCAACGATTTGTGTAGCAATTATTGTTGGAATGTTGTATTCATCCTTATTAGCTTTTGCGAGTATTCACTTTAAAGCAGATCAGACATTAGTTGGTACAGCATTGAACTTACTTGCAACGGCAGCAGCTACGGTTTATGTACGCGCAATGAATACAAAGATTAATCCAGACAACGTTTCAACAACTGTCCAATACATCGGACAGAAGAAAGCATTTATCGTAAATCTTGGTGGCTTTGAGTTCAACTGGTTTATGCTAATTGCGGTGATTGCTTTAATCGTATCCTATGTTGTGTTATATAAGACAAGATTCGGATTGCGTCTTCAAGCCTGTGGTGAAAACCCACAAGCGGCAGACTCTGTTGGAATCAATGTCTATAAAATGCGCTGGGCAGGTGTACTCATTTCTGGTTTATTGGGTGGACTGGGTGGTATTTGTTATATCACAGCAGGTGTATCGGAATGGAAGTTTGATGTTGGTGTAGCTGGATTTGGTTTCTTAGCATTGGCTGTTATGATTTTTGGTCAATGGAAACCAACCAGAATTGGTTTAACTGCATTACTATTTGGATTCTTCCGTGCTTTATCGAATGTCTATTCTGGATTTAGTTGGTTAGCGGCCCTAAAGATTCCTGGAACTGTCTATAATATGATGCCTTATATCATTTCCTTGATTGTCTTGGCATTTACCTCAAAGAATTCAAGAGCGCCAAAGGCAGAGGGAATTCCATACGATAAAGGCTCTCGATAAGAATCTGATAAACAACCTTATGGAAATAAGGTTGTTTTGTTTGCGCGAATGGATTTGTTTTTCTATATATTTATTTAAAGTGGAGTATTTAATATGAAGTATCGTTTATTAGGAAACACGGGTTTACGTGTCAGTGAAATTGGCCTTGGATGTGAAGGATTCCAAGAAGAGAATTACGAAATGTTGAAAAAGATGTTTGATGTGGCAGAAGAGAATGGCATCAATTATTTTGATTTGTATGCATCTGATCCAAAAATGAGAAAAGCGGTAGGAGATGCTTTACAAGGAAGAAGAGAAAAGTTTTATATTCAATCGCATATTTGTTCGGTATGGAAAGATGATCAATATCTTAGAAGCCGTGATTTAGAGGAAGTTAAAGAAGGCTTTGAAGAAATGATAAAACTACTTCAAACAGATTATATCGATGTCGGCATGATTCATTATTGTGATGCATTAAATGATTGGGAAAAGATTGTGAATAATGGAATACTTGATTTCGCTATCTCTTTGAAAGAGCAAGGAAGAATACATCATATTGGATTAAGTTCTCATAATCCTGAGGTGGCTTTAAAAGCGATTTCAACAGGTAAGATTGAAGTGCTGATGTTTAGTGTGAATCCGTGTTATGATTTGCAACCGGCAAGTGAAGATGTTGAAGATTTATGGAGTGATGCAGCATATGAAAAACCATTAACGAATATGGATCCTCAAAGAAAAGAACTCTATGAGACATGTCAAAGAATGGGAATAGGAATTACTGTTATGAAGGCATTTGGAGGCGGAGATTTATTAAATGCGGAAGTATCTCCAGCAAAAGTCGCCTTAACACCAGCACAGTGTATTCATTATGCTTTGTCACAACCTGCAGTAACGTCTGTCATGTCTGGTGCCCATACAATTGAGCAACTCAAAACAAGTATTGCATATGAAGATGCAAGTGATGAAGAAAAAGATTATGCACTCGCACTATCATCGTTCCCTATGATTTCTTGGGAAGGGCATTGTATGTACTGCAATCACTGTTTGCCATGTCCAATGCATATTGATATTGCATCTGTAAATAAATTTCTAAATCTTGCGAAAGTTCAAAATGAATTACCAGAAACAGTAAGAGAACATTATAAAGTATTAGAAGTTCATGCATCGGATTGTATGCAATGTGGTGCATGTGAAAAACGCTGCCCATTTGGAGTATCTATCCGTAACAACATGAATGAAGCAATAGATGTATTTGGTTATTAATGAGATTATTTAATCACATTCAATAAAGATTGAATAGCTTCTTCGTTTGTATATGCATAATGGATTTTAGAAGGTTTATGATAGATGATTATGTCTTCTAAACCTTTTAAAATATCTTCACGATCATATCTACACGCAATCGCATCGGTTTTCTTTAAAATTCGATAGGATGGGCTTTTTGAAGTTGTGATAGCCAAAACATCCTTATTGAGTAAAGAATACTCCATTATCTTACTTGGTAAGTATGGTTGGATTGTATTTTCGTCTAAGATCGTATCAAATAGTAATGCAGCATCACAATCATGCATTTTTTGAATGCATTCTGCATATGGAACTTTATGGTGAATCTCAAAATAATGAGATAGGTTTAGTTTTTTAATCAAAGCTAAATCACTTTTTCTAAATTCACCATATTGCTCAATCTTAAATGGAATATCTGGATGTTTCTCAACAAAAAGATGAATCGCATAGATGAATTCTTCAATGATTCGTAATCCATAGACTCTTCCAAAATGGGAAAGAGTGAATACATCGTTTTTATGTTTGTTTTCTGTTGGAATAAATTCATTCCATTCAGGTATATAGTTCAATGGCACAATGATGCTCTTTTTTAATAATTCTTCTTTTGTAAGTGGTCCAAAGTACTTTAAATATTGTTCAATCATAAAGTCTCTTTGCTCTTCACAAATAAAGACTAACAAATCCGCAAGTGTAAACGCATTGGCCTCATCTTCATCGACAACATAGTATTTACAATATAGCTTAAATGCTATTTTTTCAAAAATGGAATAAGAATCATACGTATCTTGATCGAATTTATAAGGGCTATGATTGATGGGGTCAGAAAAGTTAGCTATCCATGTAGTAT
>JAFWFT010000044.1 GCA_017515505.1 Solobacterium sp. | reverse complement strand
GTCTTGAAATCAAAGATGATAAGATTATTGATATTCTTCCTTATGATACAAAAGAAATTGATATAGATTATAATGATTCTTTGATTCTTCCCGGTTTTATTGATATTCATTGTCATGGCGCATATGGTTTTGATACCAATAGTGGCGATTATGATGGACTTAAAAAATGGGCAAAAAATATTACAAGTGAAGGTGTCACTGGTTTTTTAGCAACTACTATAACTGATAATAAAGATATCTTAATAAATGCACTTAAAAATGTAGCAAATGTTAAAAAGAATCATATAGTTGGAAAAGATGGTGCTGATATTCTTGGCATTCATTTTGAAGGCCCGTATATAAATGAAGAATATGCTGGAGCGCAACCAAAAAATGCAATTGTAAAACCCGATATTGAGGAATTTAAAGAATACTTAAAATATAGTAGTAATCTTATTCGTATTATTACAATGGCGTCAGAAAAAGATAATAATTATGAACTTATTAAATTCTGTAATGATAATAACATTATTGCTTCTATTGGACATAGTGGGGCTACTTATGAAGAGGCTATAGACGCTATAACATACGGCGCAAAATCAATCACACATACATTTAATGCACAAACTCCATTTAAGCATAGAAGTAATGGAATTGTTGGAGTAGCTCTTCGTAATGAAGATTTATATAGCGAGATTATCTGTGATGGTCATCATGTAAGCTTTGACGCTTTAAATATTTTCTATAAATGTAAAGATAAAGATCATGCCATTATGATTTCAGATGCCTTGATGTGCAAAGGCTTTAAAGCTGGATATCGTTTTACTTTTGGTGGTCAAAATGTTGAAATATATCCTGATGGAACTGCTCATTTATATGAATTCCCTGATAAAAATCTTGCAGGAAGCACATTAAGAATAAATGAAGGGTTACGTAATATCGTTAAAAAAGCTAAAGTGCCTTTTGTTAAAGCAGTTAATTCATGCACAATTAATCCTGCACGATTATTATCGCTTGATGACCATATTGGTTTAATTAAAGTCGGTTATGATGCAGATCTTGTTGTATTAGATAATAATTACACAGTTTTGCAAACTTATTGTAAAGGTGTAGTACAGTAGTACTCTGACAGTAAATATTTACTTCATCGCTATTATAAATATGATATTTTCAATACTGCGTTTTTTACATTTACAAAGAATAAACTAATATTAGGAATAGATTAGTTTAGAAAATAAATGGCGGGAAATTCTTCCCACCTACGGTGGGCCAAAGAGCTTACGACCAGCCCAAACTGCTTAGCAGTTATCTTGTGCCTTTATATTATCAAAACTAATATATCTTTTTAACCCATATGAATAACTCTCACAATACTATATATGCGTGTTGTGTATACACTTTTATGAGTTATAATCAAAACAATTTATAGGAATGATTAAATATAAAAAAGATTTCAAAAAGGATAAGAATGCTTAGAGAAAACTTAGGCGTCAGTCAAGAAACATTAGCAAAACAATTAAATTTGATGAAGCAAAGTCCTTATCTACAAAGGCTATTCCTCGTTCGGATTTAGATTGGATTGGTGCACCATTTCAAATATAAAAAGTTCTAATCTCATTGTGTATTAGAACTCTTTTTTTATGCAAATATTATAAACTTATTGATTACGACTATCTTCTAAACGATAATCACAACAATCATCACCTTCAGCAATTGATTTTGTTCTTTGGTATCGAACTCCTCTCATACCATTCATATAGACTTTATCCATACAACAAAACAGTTGTGCAACTTCAGGTACATCCACTTTCTTCGCACTATCATATAAAAGGCATCCTACAACATCTAATGAACATTCATGTTCTTTTACAATAACTTCTCTACATTCATATCCACTCGACATTTTATTTGCGATTTTATCCATATGCTTCCAAATTAAATTTGGTACTCCTGGTAGAGCAGTTATGGTCTTAAGAATACCTTCCATCTTTCTACCAAGTTGTGTCCCATAATCACGAATTGTTTCAAGTCCTTTTCCTGGTTTTATTTTTTCAATGATGCGATAGATTGCGGCCGCAGGTAGAATTGATTCTTTCTTGTCAAGTTCAGGATACTCTTTTTCAAGTTTATCTAATTCTACTTGCATCTCATTCCAGATAACAATCGCTTCATCTTTGCCAAATTCATTGATAAGTACTTTATAAAAATCTTTAAATAAGAATAATTTACTGAGTTTCATAATCAGCACTCCTTAATGTGAATACCGAAATCACATACATCATCACCATATCCAAGTGTTTTCGTTCGATCCCAAGATAGTTTTGGATGCATATGACCATAACAAATATCATCTGCATCGCAAAAACCTTTAACGATTTCAGGACACCCATATTGTTTACACTTTTCAAAGTATGGACACTTTACCATATTAAAACGCATTTCTGTATTCGAAAGATATTTGTCTTTTGATTGAAATCCCATTTGAGGCCCAAAACTCTTTTGTGTCATATTGTAGAAAACCTTTGGGACCAATTTATATAATCCAGGTATTTTAAATAGTGTTTTAATCATTGGTTCTAATCCGCTTGCGCGCCACTTATAATAATCAACCAAAAAGTCCGCCACTTCTTGTCGATTAATTCCTTCACTAATCATCGTATCAAACACTGCTATCGCAGGATAGATTCGTTGTCTTGTATGCATATAGTGTTCTTTCGGTTCATCTTTGTTTTCAAAAATGATTTCATCATAGCGACTTAAAGCTTTTGTGATAATCTTTTGAGTTTGTTCTTTACCATATTTTTCTTCTAAATGTGGTACGATTTGTTTTAAGTACTTAATTTGTTTTGTCATAATGCTCTTTATCCTTTACGATAGTTTCCAACTAACTGCTTGTTTTCTACCAACAATAAAGTTCTTATAAATACCTTCTTGTTTCATTAGTTCTTCGTGTTTGCCAAGTTGTGCTATTTTACCTTTATCAATTACTACAATTTGATCCGCATGTTTAACTGTTTTTAGTCGATGCGCAATCATAATAATAGTCTTTTCTTTTCATAACTTGTCTCCTATACCTTATATTAGTTATAGCAAACTACTATTAATATAGGAATAAAAAGAAGTTCTAATTCCTACCTTATGTAAGAACTAGAACAATCTACATTGATTCTATTCAACTGTCGGATTTAGTTTTAAACACATACGATAGATACGTGTTGCGTTACGTTCGAGATCTTTACGTGTTACCGTTCCTTTTTCAAAGCCTTTCTTCATGTCTTCAAAGTCTGTTTTACTTCCTGGCATATATAAGTCATTACCACTAGCACATACTAAATCTGCATAAACAAGTGGATACTTTGACTTTCCAAACATTTGTCCGTGATTGATTTCCCAGTCCGTCATAATGATACCTTCAAATCCAATCTCACTTCTTAACACATCTTCATTTAAATCTTTACGTTCATTTGTATGTTCACCATTTAACAGGTTGTAAGAAGTCATTAAGGCATGTGGTTGACTTTCTTTAATACAGATTTCAAATCCTTTTAAATAGATTTCTCTAAGTGTTCTTTCACTTAAAATACTATTATTTCCATAACGGTTTGTTTCTTGGTTGTTGGCGATGAAGTGTTTAATGGTTGTTCCACAACCTTTATGTTTTTGAACCCCTTTAGTTACAGCACTTGCCATCTTTCCTGAGATAAGAGGATCTTCTGAATAGTATTCAAAGTTTCTACCACAGCGAATATCACGATGAATATTAAGAGCTGGTGCTAACCATAGATGAATACCATATTCTTCCATTTCATTTCCGACAATATCACCACAGACCATCGCAAAATCTTCATTCCAGCTTTGGGCAATCGCTGTTCCAATTGGAATCGCAGTACAGTATTGATGATAGATGGTTTCACCTTGTTTTGGTTTCTTATTAAATAATCGTAATAAAGCTTTTAAGAATGGCGACATTGTTTCCATCATAGATTCTGGTATCATTCCACCTAGTGAATAAACACCATTTTCATCTTTTATATAATCTCTAGCGATACGTATACCCGCAGGCCCATCCGCCATAATTAATCCAGGTTTCCCTTTTTCTTTTAATAACTTTGTGGTTTCACCAGCACTACCCGCAACAGTGGAACCCGCATTACCAATAAAACTTGTGATACCACCCTTCTCCGAAAAATTAC
The DNA here is from genome assembly GCA_017515505.1 of Solobacterium sp. GTDB lineage: Bacteria > Bacillota_I > Bacilli_A > Erysipelotrichales > Erysipelotrichaceae > Bulleidia. The sequence continues at coordinate 19,818 of JAFWFT010000044.1, read as the reverse complement.
CAATACAGATTCGCATTAATTCTTCATCGGTTAAAGATTTAATAAACGGATCAACTTCATATTCTCTTTCATATACAACTGTTTCTAAAGGGATGTTTGTATCAATTGTATACGTTGGTAAATCGGTATACGCTTCTTCTTTTACTTCTGGTTTATAATCTTCAAAGTCTGGTTTCGTTAAGATGTTTTTAACTTTCTTAACACCAATTTCTTCTTTTACATGTAGATTACAAATCGGTTTTGTATGACGACTACTATTACCGACTCGTACTACATAATTACCCGCTTCTAAAAAATAGGTTTCATCCTCTGTACTATAAGAAGTGAAATCTAATAAATCAAAGGATAGTTTTAATACTTCACTTTCATTACTCTTTAACAATTTTGTTTTCTTAAAAGCGACAAGATCTTGGTAAGGATGCTCTAATTTTGTGTGTGGCATTGAAAGGTAAACTTGGATGACTTCTTTGGCAGGATGTTCACCAACATTTTTAACTTCCACATCAATCGAAACTTTTGTATTATTAACTTCAATCTTTTTTGTTTCACTTTCAAATTCTGTATAGGTTAAACCATAACCGAATGGATATAGTGGTTCTATATTTGCTGAATCAAAATAACGATATCCTACATAAATACCTTCTTTATAATATGTATCGTCATTATCTCCGAAGTTTCCAATATTGGAATATTGATGACTACTTGCCCAAGTGGTTGATAATTTACCAGATGGAGAATCACCTAGTAGAATTCTACCTAACGCAATTCCAGTTTCAACACCTAATTGCGATAAGACAAGTATATTCTTTACATCTTTTACTGGCGTTAAATCAATTGGTCCTCCTGCATTAACCACCAACATAAATTTGTCATATTGTTCATTTAAAAGCAGAATATCTTTAATTTCTGTATCTGATAATAAGATATCTCCTTTAATATACTTATGATCCATTCCCTCTCCAGAAATACGACCAACGATATAAATAGCTACACTACCTTTTCCATCTACTAGTAAAGAGTAATTAGGTTCTGGCATAATTGCGCCCATACCCGCAAGAAAAGCAGGCACCTTATTTTGTTTAGCTTCTTTTCTTACAACTTTTATGTAATCTTTTCGTGCACTCTTATGAATTTCATCATACGCATCTAACCAATGCGTTGTCGTGACTGTAAAACCACATTCCTTTAAACCATTTTCAATATTCACAAAATGCCTAGAGTTTACTTCTCCTGATCCTGTACCACCTTTAATAGTTTTTCGAGCACCACATCCATAAAGCGCAACTTCACAAGGTTCTTCTAAAGGAAAAGAACCATCTTTTTTTAGTAGTACGGTACACTCTGATAAATACTCTCTTAATCTTTCTATATGCTTTTTTTCATAATCGAATAATTCCATCAATGATGCCCCCTTCAAATATTCATTTTATTAATAATTATCATGCGTTGGATTTTATGATTGTCATATACGATATGCTTTTATTATACAATAACCTGCCTCCTCCTAATTAAGGTGTACCCCTCAAAATATTGGATATTTCTTTTCACCTACCAGACTCTACAAAGTGTCCTTAAATCACTTCAATTTAATATGGAATTGTACTCTAGTATCTTGATGCATTCTTATTGAAAGCGCTTGCATTAGTGGTATAATTATAAATGCACATATGTGCTAGAGTTTTAACAGGAGGAAAGATTATGTTTAAAAAACTCATGGCTTCTGCTTTAGCTCTTACTCTATTAGTTGGATGTGGCTCCAATGGTGGTAGCGCAGCTCCAACAAGTGGAGGAACAGCTTCTAGCGGAACAACAAAAAATGTCGGTGTTGCAATTTATCAATTCGACGACAACTTCATGACACTCTATCGTAACGAATTAGAGAAATATATGAAGGAACAAGGCGAAAAGACTGGTGTTACTTACAACATCACAATCGTTGATGGAAAGAACGACATGGCTGAACAAACAAACCAAGTTGAAAAACTTCATCACTCAAAAGATGGATGTTATCATTCTTAACCTCGTTCAAACATCTTCTGCAGATGCAGTAATCGATAAAGTCGTTGCCGCTGGTATCCCATTAGTATTAATCAACCGTGAACCTTTAGGTGACAATGGTGATGAATCTTATAAGGGAATCTTAGACAATGCTACTGTTTGCTACATTGGTGCAGATGCTCGTCAATCTGGAACATACCAAGGTGAAATCGTTGCTGAATTACCAGACCATGGTGATATCAATGGTGATGGTGAAATCGCATACGTTATGATCGAAGGTGACCCAGAAAACGTTGACGCTCAATATCGTACAGAATATTCTATTAAAGCTTTAACAGATGCTGGTTACAAAGTAAAAGAACTTGATGATCAAGTTGGTAACTGGGCTCAAGCAAAAGGTCAAGAAATTGCAGCTAACGCTTTAACACAATTCGGAAATGATGTTGAAGTTATCTTCTGTAATAACGACGCTATGGCATTAGGTGCTGCAGCAGCTATCACAGCAGCTGGTCGTACAGTTGGTAAAGATATCTACTTATTAGGTGTTGACGCTCTTGAAGAATGTGTACAAATGGTTAATGAAGGTACTATGACTGGTACAGTATTAAATGACCATGTTGGACAATCTCATACAGCAGTTGACGTTGCGATTAAAGCTCTAAACGGCGAACCAATCGAAAACTACTACTGGGTAGACTACGTTAAAGTTACTAAGTAATTATTACCTCTGACGTAATAACGAAGGGGTAAGCCCATAAAGCTTGCCCCTTTTTTCCAGTTTAATGGAAACTATGCTTGACGTATTGATGAATAGAATGAGAGGCGAAAAATATGTCTGAATATGTATTAGAGATGAAAGACGTTTATAAAGCTTTCCCTGGTGTCGTTGCTTTAAATCATGTTCAACTTCAATTAAAACCTGGAACGGTTCATGCCCTCATGGGGGAGAATGGAGCAGGCAAATCAACCTTAATGAAATGTATGTTTGGTATTTATACAATGGATGAAGGCCAAATCTATATTGATGGGGAAAAAGTTGAGATACACAATCCAAGTGAAGCTTTGGAAAAGGGAATTGCGATGGTTCACCAAGAACTTCAACCAATTCCTGCACGTACCATTGGTGAAAACATTTATCTTGGTCGTTATCCGTTAAAGAAATTCCTTGGCTTATTCACCATTGTGGATCATGACAAGATGTATGCAGATGCAAAAAAAGTTTTAGAAGAAGTCAAAATGGATTTTGATCCTAAACAAAAATTAGGAGAACTTAGTGTTTCTCAAATGCAGTCTGTCGAAATTGCAAAAGCAGTCTCTGCAAACTGCCGAGTCCTAATTCTTGATGAACCTACTTCTTCTTTAACACAAAATGAAGTTGAAGCATTATTTAGAATTGTTGAAGATTTAAAAGCAAAAGGTGTTGCGATTGTTTATATTTCACACAAGATGGATGAAATCTTACGTATTAGTGATGAAGTTACCATCATGCGTGATGGACAATATATCGGAACATGGCCAGCAAAAGAATTAACAACTGATTTCATTATCACAAAGATGGTAGGTCGTGAACTTACAAATCTTTATCCACCAACAGATAATGTTCCTGGTGAAGTCGTCTTTGAAGTGGAAGACTTTACTTCGATTAATCCTAGAAGTTTTAGAAACATTTCATTCAATGTACGTAAGGGTGAAATCCTTGGGGTTGCAGGACTTGTTGGTGCACAAAGAACAGAATTAATGGAAGGCATATTTGGTATTCGTTCGAAATCAAAAGGCGTTGTGAAATTCAAAGGAAAAGAAATTGATATCAAACAACCAAAAGACGCAATTGACAATGGCATTGCGATGCTTACAGAAGATAGACGTGGAACTGGTATTATGGGAGTTCTCTCTGTCGCTGATAACATCTCGATTGCTTCCTTAAATCAATATGTGGATCATGGTATTGTATTAAACCATAAGAAAATTGAAGAACTTGTAAGGTTAATCAAGAAAAGATGAATATTAAAACCCCATCTAGTAAAACCTTAATTCAATCTTTATCTGGTGGTAACCAACAAAAAGTATTAATTGGTAGATGGTTAGCGAATAATCCAGATGTATTAATCTTAGATGAACCTACAAGAGGTATTGACGTAGGTGCGAAATATGAAATCTATACCATCATCGCTGATCTAGCGAAACAAGGAAAGAGTATCATCATGATTTCTTCTGAAATGGGAGAACTGATAGGTATGTCCGATCGAATCATGGTTATGTGTGATGGACGTGTAACTGGATTCATTGATGGAAAAGATGCAACGCAAGAAAATATTATGGAACTTGCGACTCAATTCGAAGCGTAAGGGAGGAAATAACGATGACTAAAGTTTGGAATTATTTTAAATCAAATCCAATTGTAATTATGTTGGTAATTGTATCCTTAGCTGTAGGATTTACCACTAATAACTTCTTTTCCTGGGCAAACCTAGGAAACTTAATTAGTAATACTGCAGTGCGTTTTATCATTGCCTTAGGTGTATCTGGATGTTTGATTACGAAAGGTACTGACTTATCTGCAGGACGTCAAGTTGGTTTAGCTGCTTGTTTAGCAGGTATCTTAGTACAAAGAGCAGATTACTCTGGTCGTTTATATGCCAACTTACCAGAAATGAATATGTTTGTCGCATTAATCATCGTTGTGATTATTGGTGCTTTACTTGGCGCCTTTAACGGGTTAATCATTTCTCGTTTAAAAGTACCTCCATTTATCACAACCTTAGGAACACAAACAATCGTTTATGGTGCATGTTTAGTATTAACTGATGCACAACCTATCGGTGGTTTCCAAAAACTATACACACAACTTGTCACTGGTAGAATTGGGAATGTAAATGGTTTCCACTTACCATACTTACTATTCGTAGCTGTTATTGTTGGATTATTCTTCTACTTCTTATATAACAGTACACGTCATGGTAAATATATGTATGCGATTGGTGGTAATGAAATCGCAGCGGAAGTATCAGGTGTTAACACAAAGAAATCTCTTATGTTAATCTATATTACAGCTGGTATGATGTACGCATTCGCAGGTTGGCTATTAGCTGCGAAGTCTGGTGGTGCTTCCTCTGGTATGGGCCAAGGCTACGAGCTTGAAGCGATTGCGGGTTGTACAATCGGTGGTGTTTCCACAACTGGTGGTATCGGTACTGTTCCTGGTGTATTAGTTGGTGTTCTCGTATTTGAATTATTAAAGATTGTCTTACAATTCTTAGGCGTTAACCCATACTATAACTATATCGTTCAAGGTATCGTTATTATCGTCGCTGTCGCATTAGATATTCGTAAGAATATTAAAAAGAAATAAGAGTAAGCCAACAATATGTTGGCTTTTTTTCTAAAGGAGTTTTATTTATATGAAAGAAATAGATAAGATGAGAAATGGTGAATGGTATGATGCAAACTTTGATCCTGAACAAGTTAAAACCAGGATGAAAGTTGAAGTACTATGTAACAAATATAACCAAGCAGAACCAGGTAGTCCTGAACAAGAATCTCTTCTAAAAGAAATCCTACAAACCGATATTCCAGATAAATTCTGTATGTTCTCCCCTGCTTATTTTGACTTTGGTTTCTTAACGCACTTTGGAGAAGGAACCCAAGTCAATCGAGGATGTTATTTTATGGATGGTGGAGAAATAACGATTGGTAAGAATGTCTTTATTGGACCATTCTGTGGATTTTATACAGCTACTCATCCAATGACCTATCAAGAAAGAAACAAAGGTTTAGAAAAAGCCTTACCTATTAAGATTGGTGATAATTGTTGGTTTGGAGGAAATGTGGTTGTCTTAGCTGGTGTCACTATTGGAAGTGGATGTGTCATAGCGGCAGGTAGTGTTGTAACAAAAGATATACCTGATAATTCTGTAGTCGCAGGTGTCCCAGCAGAAGTAAAAAAGACAATCGAACAATAAAAGACATCGTTCTATATATGATTCGTATACGAATACCTATATCCTTTTTTATGCTTGATTTTGTTTCTTCAATACTCTCTCATTAAATATGGTAACATCATCTTTTTGAATATGCTCAAACCATCCTTTCTTCTTTAAGGAATATAGAATCAAGACATAGATTGCATATATAACGAATGCGCCTATGGTAGAATCCCAAGTTGAATCGCTCGTTAATTTGATCATCCCGAATCCATTCATCAAGAAAAATGTTAAGTTGTTTGCCACATGGGCTGCTGAAGAAGCTTCTAGACCATTTGTGAGTAATGTCATAATTCCCATAAGTGTTCCAGATAAGAAAATCTCTACTTTTCCAGCTACGTTATATGGATGACCTAAGGTAAATAAGATTGTCTGAAGAATGATAGCAACAATTGGCATCTTAATCCAAGATCCTATCGTTTGTGTTAGTAATCCACGGAAAATATATTCTTCCGCAATACATTGTAGAGGAACGAGCGCAAATAGAAATACGAATCCCATCAAACCCATTTGATTATCAAAATGGATTCCTCCTTCTTGAACAATCGTTATAATTGTATTTGGTATCACAACAACAAAGAATGTAATAGCCAAACACTTAAAGAATATTTTAAAGTCCCACCCTCCTCGCGATGAGGAATAAGAACTAAATGGACGATCCTTTACCACTAAACTCGCAAAGTATAACGCTAGTGCCATAACAGCGACACTTCCCATATTCAACATAATACCACCCGGTGTATGCATATCCACTCCATCATAGCCAGTGACATCAGCAGCCTGTGCTGCACCTCCTAAAACTCTTGCCAGTAGCGCCACAACTAGTACTAGACAGAAATAAAAAACAATAGCCATTAATGTCACCAAGATAGGTTTATACCATCTATAAGAAATAAATTTTAACGGATATGTAAAATAGTTTGATACTTTTCCTTTTCCTTCATTCATAATCATTCCCCTTTTTTCATTGCATTCATTATACTCTTAACTATAATGATGGAATACTGTTAGTACTGTATAGATGGTTATAATACCGAATAAGATGAATCCTTGTTTTCCTAAATGGGCCGTTAATAAACCAACAAATTCTCTAACCGATGCATCGGGCCAGAAATACCACTTTGTTTTACTTCCCATTCCTACCGCTCTTAATTTGACTCTACGTGCTTGTAAGCCACTACGAAAGACATGAAAGTTTGTAGTAGCAAAAGCAATCTTTCCGGTAATGCCTTTTTCTTCGATTAGTCTTTTTGAAAACAACATATTCTCATGTGTTGAAGTAGATTGATTTTCAAGAAGAATTTGTTCTTCTTCAATTCCTTCTCTTAATAGTTCATTCTTCATACATTCTGCTTCTGAAATGATTTCATCTGGTCCTTTTCCACCTGAACAGATTAAATATGGTTTCTTTCCCGTTTTCTTTACTTGTTTTTTATAGAAGCGCGCTGCACGTTCCACACGTTTTTTCAACAGTGGTGTAGGTTTACCATCACTCAACATGCCACAACCTAAAACAATAATCGCATCTTTATCTTTTTCTGGCTCATAAACAGCAGTAAACACATCCGCAATAATCGTACCTATCAACATACACTCAAAATATAAATAGAGTGCAGAAAACAAGTATCGTAATAGTTCTAACCATAATATCGTTTGATCAATTGGATGTTTCATAAGGTAATACACAATAAACAAACCCACAAGAATCATAAAGGATAAGAGTATTCCTAAGGCATTCACAAAGCGATAGCCCTCATATCGTATTAAAGCGATATTTGAAATACATAAGCCAATCGAGAAAATGATTAAAAATGGAGATGTTATTACTATGAAACGATTGGCAGAGTTTAATAAAATTGTACTCATCTCTTTAATGGAATCCATATGTTCTCGAACTAAATATAAGAATGTGAGTGTTAAAAAGATTAAGAAGAATAAAAAGCCAATATAAAAGATGGTGTTGTAAGAATATGGATTATATTCAACTTGCCCTTTTAAAGCATTTAGCAATAATACAAACGCAATCACAAAATAGATAAACAGTATCAAACTAATCCAATGTAGGTACTGATTAACTTTTAAAATTGCGAGTATGACAATCATAACAATTGTTATAATCGACACAATTAATAAGTTATATAAATTTGGTTTTGTATCTCGTGTATTAAATTTCCAGTTCATAGTATACCTATTACTATAAACCCATTGCCCTACATATCATAAGTACAAATAATGAAATCAACCACGCAAGGAAACACTGCCATAAAACAATGATGACTGCCCATTTTCCACCAAGTTCTCTTTTCATTGCGGCTACCGCAGCGACACAAGGTGTATATAGAAGCGAGAATACTAACATGGTTATGGCACTCGTTGTTGAAAGAACAGTTGCGACATCAATTGGAAATAGTACTTGTAAAGTCGCTACTACACTTTCTTTTGCCATGAAACCACTAATCAGTGCTGTAATAATACGCCAATCCCCTAACCCAATTGGTTTAAAGATAGGCACAAATAAACTTGCGACCATCGCCATCATACTTTGTGATGAATCTGAAATCATATTCAACCGTATATCAAATCGTTGTAAGAACCATACAACAATCGTCGCAATTAAAATGACACTAAACGCTCTTGTGATAAAGTCTTTTGCCTTATCCCATAGTAAACGGATTACATTCTTTGGTGCAGGCATGCGATAGTTTGGTAGTTCCATTACAAATGGAACTGCTTCTCCTACAAATAACGTATTCTTTAATAAAAGTGCCATTAAAATCGCCACCACAATACCTAATATGTATAAGCCTGTCATGATGAGCCCACCCTTACCAGGGAAGAATGCATTCACAAAGAAACCATATACAGGTAGTTTTGCCGAACAACTCATAAGAGGTGTTAATAGAATTGTCATATTACGATCTCGTTTACTTGGTAATGTTCGTGTGGCCATGACAGCTGGAACCGTACATCCAAATCCAATCAACATGGGTACTATACTTCTTCCAGATAAACCAATCTTACGTAATAGTTTATCCATGAAAAACGCAACTCTCGCAATATATCCACTATCTTCTAAAATAGATAGAAAGAAAAATAAGATAACAACAATCGGAAAGAAACTTAATACACTTCCGACACCTTCAAAGATTCCATCAATAATTAATGAACGGAAGGCCTCATTCACATTGGTATTAATGAGTAATGTTTCAACTTGTTCAGAAAGAGCACCAATACCTTCTTCTAATAGATCTTGGAAGAATGGTCCAATCACATTGAAGGTTAATAGAAACACAAGAGCCATAATGAGAATAAAAAACGGAATTGCGGTCCATCTACCCGTTAAGATGGAATCCATTCTTTCTGAACGAACTCTTTCTTTACTTTCTTTTGGTTTCACAACTGTACGTTCACAAACTCGCTCAATGAAATCAAATCGCATATCCGCAATCGCAGCACTACGATCCATCCCACTCTCTTTTTCCATTTGTTTGACTAAATGTTCAATCGTTTCTTTTTCGTTATCATCTAACTCTAATTGATTGAGAATCAATTCATCATTTTCAATCACTTTTGATGCCGAAAAACGTAAAGGGAGACCCTTCTCTTTTGTATGATTATCAATTAAAGATTCCACAGTATGAATAGCGCGATGAACACTTCCACCATGATCTTCTTCACTACAATAATCTTGGCGTTTTGGACGTTCTTGGTACTTTGCGATATGCATGGCGTGATTAATGAGTTCATCAACCCCTTGATTTTTAATTGCCGAAATAGGAATGACAGGAACTCCTAGCGCTTCTTCCATTCCATTTATATCAATGGTTCCTTTATTTCCTACTAACTCATCCATCATATTGAGTGCGACTACCATAGGCATTCCCATCTCTAATAATTGAATGGTTAGATATAAATTTCTTTCTATATTAGTCGCATCCACAATGTTAATAATCGCAGATGGCTTTTCATTTAACACGAAGTTACGAGAGACAATTTCTTCACTGCTATATGGAGACATTGAATAAATTCCTGGTAAATCGGTAATAAGCGTATTTGGATATCCTTTAATAACTCCATCTTTTCGATCCACAGTGACACCAGGAAAGTTTCCGACATGCTGATTGGAACCTGTTAATTGATTAAAAAGCGTCGTTTTACCACTGTTTTGATTTCCAACTAACGCAAAGGTTAACGTTGTTCCATCTGGTAAAGGTTTCTCATCCTTCTTCTCATGATATTTCCCATCCTCTCCTAAACCAGGATGATCAATTGGTTGGATCTCATCAATGTGTTGGTGAACATTCGATCTTTCTGAAATGACTTCCACGAGTATCTTTTGTGCGTCTTCTAAACGTAGTGTTAATTCATATCCATGAATTTGTAATTCCATTGGATCTCCAAGTGGCGCAAATTTAACGACGGTCGCTTCTGCCCCAGGAATCACACCCATGTCTAAAAAATGTTGACGTAGTGCTCCTTCTCCACCAACAGAAATAATACGTGCGTGTTCTCCTACATGTAACGTGTTTAATGTCTGATTCTTCATCTCTACCATTATATAGTATCTTTATATAAGTATGAATAATGGAGTTTCTACCTGTTTTTATTCAAATAAAAACGTTTTTTAAAATGATAGCGTTTACTTTTAGAAAAGCACTTGAAATCATTTTAAGAAGGTTATAAAACATTATATGGAGGTAATGAACCGATGGAAACAGTTTATAAATTTGATGAAGGATTAAAAGGATTTCAGAATATCGTACTATTCTATAAAGATAAAGATGATGATTCGTATATTGGGACATCTTCTTTCTATGGAGGAAGCGATCCTAATAAACAAACATTAAGTATTCTTTATAAAGATCCATTACCAAATGATCGCGATGCGATTATGGGTTGGAACTATTTAGATGATCATTCTCCATATATCTACCTTGTTTATACTGATGTAATGGAGACTGCAGTCGACGACTTTATGGCAGCTCACCAAATCGATAAAACTTGGAAAGATATTGATTATAATGTAATTGAAAACTATACAGAGATTGATGATATTCTAAATGAGAATCCACTTAACAAAAATGAAGTGCGCGCATACGCAATTCTAAAACATAATTAGGAAGGACTGACCTTCCTAATTTTTTCTTATTTCTTTCATATCATCTTGATAACTATTCACTAATACATTAACATCGGATGAATAGACAACCGCATCCGCACCTATATCAAAGTATTGTTTCACTTCATCTTTTGAAAACGTAAAGATCATTAGATACTTTTTTGCCTCTTTCACAGTCTTACAGACATGTTGGAAAGCTTTTTGATAAACAGGAGAATTAAAGTCTCCAGGCACACCTAAACTCGCAGATAAGTCATATGGTCCCACAAAGATCCCATCTACTCCATCTACTTTCACAATTTCTTCAATGACCTCTGCACATTCTTTTGTTTCACATTGAGGGAAAAGTAATGTTTCTTCATTACATGTATCAAAATATTCTTGTAAACTATGCTGGGTTATATCCGCATACCCATAACCCGCTTTTCTAGCGAAGGCAACACCTCTTTCTCCTAAAGGATAATACTTCGCATATCGTACAAAATTGTTTACTTCTTCCACAGTCTTAATATCTGGAACGATAATCACTTCTGCACCAATATCAAGTTGTTTTAATACATTTGTACGAGTTACATCTGTAATACGCACACAAGGTGTTACTTGGCTTAAATCTGCCACACGTATCATCTCTTGTGTGGTTTCTACTTCAAATGGTCCATGTTCATTATCAATGATAATAAAGTCAATGCCTGTATATCCTAAAGCTTCTAACGTAGAGGCTCCACCCATCCAGATAAAAGTTCCAACAACTTTCTCTCCTCGTTCCATTTTTTCCTTCAAAACATTTTTCATAATTATTACCTTCTTATAGGAATCATTATAATATGAATTCATAGTATTATATATAAAGGAAATGGAGTATCATTATACCGTATGGGATTATTTGATTTCTTACAACCAAATAAAAATGAAAAACCTTCTACATGGGGTCTATCTTTGTTAAAACCAAAAGCCTTGGATCAAATTCTAGTTTTAGGATGTGATAAAGGAAAAAATGTTTTAACATTATTAGAAACCTATCAAAATGCCAACGTAACTGGAGTTGATGGAGTCGTCAAACAACCAGAAGAAAAAGGTCGTTATCGTATTATCCAAGAAAACTTTGCGGATATGTCTTTTGCAACAAAGAGTTTTGATATTGCATGTGCATTCGACTCTATTTATTTCTGGACAGATATTGATAAATGTTTTAGAGAAATCTATCGTGTGTTAAAGAAAGGTGGTTCTTTTATCATCTGTAATGAAACAGACGGCAAAGACTTAACGGGAAGAAGTTATCAAATGATGATTCAAAATATGAAAGCCTATCAAATGGAAGAAATTGAACGGCAATTAAAAAAAGCAGGGTTTAAAAATATTCAAACATATCACCATGAAACAAAACCTTGGATTACATTAATAGGAGAAAAACAATAACCTATGTCTAGAGATTTAACATTCACAACAATCTCTCTTGAAGAATATACTTCTTATTGGAAAAATCATCCATATCACAGTTTCTTAAATTCCAAAGAAGCGATTCAATTAAGAGAATCCAATAATCAATCCTATGAATTACTTGGAGTAAAAGAAGACGATACAATTGTTGGTGCGACCATCTGTGTCTATCTTCCAGTACTAAAGAAATTCTTTTTTGCCTATGCACAAAACGGACTTTTAGTCGATTATGAAGATTCAGAGGTTTTATCCTTCTTTGTGGATGAATTAAAAAAACATTTAAAGAGTAAGCATTGTATTTACTTACTAATGGATCCATATATTTTCGATAAAGAAAGAGATATCGATGGAAAAGATGTAGAAGGTTTTGATCATACTTCCATTCTTTCTACTTTGAAAAACTTAGGGTTTGAACATCAAGGTTTCCCAACTGACTATTCCAATATGGCAGTGGTGAACTGGATGTTTATTAAAGAATTGCATGATGAAAGTGAAGATGAATTACTCAAAGAACTTGATCAACAAACACGTTGGTCAATTCGTAAAACGATGAAACAAGGTGTTCAGGTTAGAGAACTTTCAAGAGAAGAGCTTCCAATCTTTATTAATATGGAAAGAGAAACCGCAAAAAGAAGAGGTTTCTCCATGCGTGAAGAAGCTTTCTACTACAATCAATATGATAACTACAATGAACACGCAAAAGTACTCTTGGCCTATATCAATTTAGATGACTTCTTAGCCCATTTAACAAATGAAAAAGAAGACTTACTAAAACAATTAGATGATGTGAATCATAAGTTAGAAAGTACACCAAATAACTCAAAACAATTAAACAAGAAAAAAGCGATTGAAGAAGCTTTAGAAATAAATGAAAAGAATACAACGCATAGTCAAGAATTAATGGAAACCTATGGAAATATCTTAAATCTATCATCCGCTTTCTTCTTAGAATATGAAGATGAATATATTTACTTATATAGTGCGAGTGATGAAACATTTAAAGAATACTTTGGACCATATGCGATTCAATGGTATATGTTAAAGTGGGCACTTCAAAACCATATTCCAACTTATAACTTCTATGGAATTTCTGGAAACTTTCATAAAGACGCAGAAGATTATGGCGTCTATATGTTCAAAAGGGGATTTGGTGGAAAGGTTGTCTTATTGCTTGGGGACTTTATCTTACCATTGAGTCCTATATATGCTTTGTATAAAAGATTGAAAAGGATTAGAGGTTCTCTCTAATCTTTTCTTTCGATTATTTGTATAATCTCTTCAATTGGTATTTGTGTAGATTCTTTTGAAAGCTCGTTCATTCGTTTTTGGTATTGTGGATTATTCAAAATGAATGGGATTGTTTGTTTGATATCCTCAACCGTATTACTTCGTAGCATTGCCCCTACTCCAAGTTCTACAACACGTTGTGCAATAGCTTGTTCAGAAGAAGTTTGTGGATAGAGAATAAGTGGAATTCCTAATTGGATACAGTCATTCACTTCTTCCATTTTTCCCTTTGAAATATACACATCACATTCTTCTAATTGAGTCACAGGATGAATTTCTAATTCTTCACAAGCTTTTATATAGTTCTCTTTCAACTCGTCATCCGCATTTCCAATCCCAATATTCTTTCCTGCGTGGGGAATTCTTTTCGATATAGATTCTTTCATTGGCCCTACAAAATGAAAGTTTTTACCGAAGGTTTCTGCATATAGTTGAAATGATTCAAAAATAAAGACAAGTGTTTCATCATCATCCACTTGAAGAAAGTTAAGTGGATTGTTTATGATATATCCTAACTGTTGAATTTGTTTTACAATATCCCCTACTTTAGACATCCCTAAAGCCATCTGAATATAATCCACAAAATGATTCTTACTATATTTTGTTGTATAACGGTTGATTAAGAAATTGATTGTATACGCTGTATAAGGAATATCATATTTCTTTGCGATAAGCTTCCCCCAATATGTGTTTTGATCCACAACGATATAGTCTGGTAATTGCGTTTCTATCTTTTTTTCTAAATCACGGATACAGTTCTTTGTGATGGTTAGGTTATTAATAATCGTTGAAATGGCTTGATTCTTTTCTCTTTCCTTTTCAATATAAGAATCTAAAGAATAATAAGCGATTCCTGCTTCTTCAAAATCTTGTCTAAATACATCAAAAGAATAACACTCTACTTCAATGCCTCTCTTTACAAATTCTTTCATGAGAGGAAGAATCGAATGAAATGATTCTAGTTCTAAAGATGTAAAGAAATATATTTTACTCATATCGGATTCCTATGATTATTATAATGTGAATCAAGAAAAGTATTAATACTTGGATACTCTTTCTAATAATTATAGATCAGCTAAAAATGGTGTCGTTATTAAACCCAACAATTGGAGCACTTGTACACAATGCAGGATCATGTTTTGTCGTCCTACTTGCCACTCTACTATACGATAGGAAATACAAACCCAAGTATACTTCCTTATAAGAAAAAATATCAAATTCTCATTACGTAAGAATTTGATATTTTTATTTTCAAAACTATTCTTCGAATTTATTTTTATCAATCCATAAGCCTAATGCAGGATTTGGAACATAATAGATTTCTTCGCCATCAACATTGTTATATCCAAGTGTGAGTTTATCTGGATTATACTTTTGAATCATTTCCTCATAATCTGCGCTTTGGTAACCAACATCTTCGATTTCTTCTTTTGTGATATTTTTTACCGCATAGGTAATCGCAAATCGATCATCACTGGATCCATGAATGAGATGTGCAGCAGCAGACATATTTTCTTTTAAATCCACATTATCAGGGTTATTAAATTTATCTAAAATCGTCTTGCGTCCAACATATCCATATTTACGGATCAGTTTATCAATTTCTTCATCCTCTCCAAACTTTTCAACCCCTGGAGCAAGAATGATGAGTTCTCCCTCATCCGCCATCGCCATACGTGTACGATAAACCGCTTTATTTCCTAACCAAGTTGATTTAAATTCAATTGGATCAAGATAAACGACACATTTCTTAAATGGTTTATCTACAAAGTCGATATTTGTTTGTTGTGCTAATTCAACAGCTTTATTGAAACATTCTCTTCCTTTTGAAATAAACAATCCATGTGTGTGAATATTACCGCCCGGAGCAGTTGTGACTGTTAGTACGAAGACAATCGGTCTATGATTCAAAAAGTGTTCAAATGCATAGTCATATAGTTTACGAACAGGTGTATGATCTTTTCCCATCATTTGTTCTAAACCATATACGGCTCCTAGCATATGTGAGGCATTAATCATACGTGATCCACCTGCACCGACAAATAGGTTTTTCGCATGATTTGACATTCCAACAACTTCATGTGGAACAACTTGACCAATGGAAAGAATTAAATCATATTTCTCGTCAAGTATCCGCTTATTAACTTCCACATCAATATCTTCATGCCAAACATGATTACTAATTTCCTCTAAGTAATCACCAGGTACAACCCCAATCTTTTCAACATCATTACGCCAATTATGTACGAGAAATACATCATGTGGTATATCACCATACATTTTTGTGAGTTCATCATCACTCATCGCAACATGTGTTCCAAGCGCAGGCATGATATCCACTTCAACTCCACGTTTTTTTAACATATGGTAATACTGATTCGTAATAAATCCAGCATTGGAATGATATCTTGTATAGTCTGGTGGAAGAATGAGGACATGTTTAAGGTCAAGTCCTTCAATTGACTTTTCTAAAGCAGATATGATTTCTTCATTACGTAATCCATCTTTTGATGATAGAAAGATATTCATAATTAAACTCCACTATATGCGCTAAATCCACCATCAACAGGTAATACAACACCTGTCACAAAAGAGGAAGCTTCATTATTTAATAAGAATAGTAATGGCCCTACGAGTTCTTCCGATTCTCCAAAGCGTCCCATTGGTGTCGCCGCAAGAATCTTACCTGTACGTGCAGTAGGAGATCCATCTTCATTAAATAGAAGTGCTTTATTTTGTGCGGTCGCAAAGAAACCTGGCGCAATTGCGTTTACACGAATTCCCGTTTTACTAAAATGTACTGCTAGCCATTGTGTAAAGTTTGAGATTGCTGCTTTTGCACCACTATATGCAGGAATCTTTGTAAGAGGCGTAAATGCATCCATACTTGAAATGTTAATGATATTACATCCCTCACGTCCTAACATATCTTTCGCAAATACTTGCGTTGGTAGTAATGTACCTAAGAAGTTTAAATTAAACACAAAACTAACACCACTATCATCTAAATCAAAGAATGTTTTTGTTTCTTTATTTAAGTCTTCTAATTGAAAATATTCGTTATCGGTTGTCGCACGAGGATTATTTCCTCCTGCACCATTAATCAAAATATCACATGGTCCAAAATCTTTTAGGATTGCTTCATGAACTGCTTCTAAGTTCTCTTTTTCAAGAACATTTGCTTTATATGCTTTTGCCATTCCACCTTCTTTGATGATTTCTTTCGCAAATACATCCGCTGCTTCTTCATTTAAATCAAGTAATGCAACTTTTGCACCACAAGACGCAAGAGCTTTCGCAAACATTGAGCACAAGACTCCACCTGCTCCTGTCACAACCGCAACTTTATTATTAAGATCAACATTCATTGGTAGTTTCATTATTGATTCCTCCTTACACATTGTATGTTGTAGATGCAATGTTATTCCCGAGGTTTGCCCAATCGGTATGGAAGATTCCATCTTGGTCTAAACGTTGGTATGTATGCGCACCAAAGTAATCACGTTGTGCTTGCATCAAATTCATTGGCATCTTTTCAGTCGTATATCCATCAAAGTAACTTAACGCACTTGATAATGCTGGAATACTAATCGCATGTGTTACCGCAAATGCCACCACTTTACGTAGAGAAGGAATATACTTTTCAATAATCTCTTTGAAGTAATCATCTAAGAGTAAGTTTGTTAATTCAGGATTCTTTGTATACGCTTCTTTAATCTTTCCTAAGAATTGAGAACGGATAATACATCCACCTCTCCACATGAGTGCGATTCCACCATAATTAAGTTTCCAACCAAATTCATTTGCGGCAGCACGCATGAGTGTATATCCTTGTGCATACGAAATAATCTTCGCAACATAAAGTGCTTGACGTAAAGCTTCTACAAATTCCTTCTTATCTAAACTGTCATCTTTAACGATGGATTTGTTGTATGCTTTGCTAGCGATTATACGCTCATCTTTTAATGCCGATAAGCATCTTGCGAAGACTGCTTCTGTAATTAACGTAAGAGGAATCCCTTCATCTAATGCAGCAGTCGCTGTCCATTTACCAGTTCCTTTTTGGCCTGCTTTATCCAAGATCGAATCCACGAGATAGTTTCCATTCTCTTCTTTGTAATCTAAGATATCTGCAGTGATTTCAATAAGATATGAATCAAGTTCTCCTTTATTCCATTCTTTAAAGATTGAACTTTGTTCATCATTTGTAATTCCTAGACCATCTCTCATCATTTGATAGGTTTCACAAATTAGTTCCATATCTCCATATTCAATTCCATTATGTACCATCTTTACAAAGTGCCCTGCACCATTTTCTCCTACCCAATCTGAACAAGGTTCACCATCCTCTGTATGTGCACAAATGGATTGAAAGATATCTTTTACATGTGGCCAAGCCTTTGGAGATCCACCAGGCATGATGGAAGGTCCTTTTAAAGCTCCTTCTTCTCCACCTGATACACCTGTACCAATATAAAGTAAGCCATGATCTTCAACATATTTAGTACGACGATTTGTATCTGGGAAGTGTGAATTACCACCATCAATAATCACATCCCCTTCTTCTAATACTGGTAATAATTTATCAATGGTTTCATCCACTGGTGAACCAGCACGAATCATCATAAAGACTTTACGTGGTTTATCTAAGGATGCGATAAATTCTTCTAATGTATCATAAGCTGTAATATTGTCATAATTCTTCGCATTACTATTTCTAAAATTCTTCACATACTCATCAAAGAAATCAAAGGCCGCTACTTTAAAACCTTTATCCGCCATATTCATGGCTAAGTTTGATCCCATTACAGATAATCCAATCATTCCGATATTATTCATGTTTTAGTCTCCTCCTATCGTTGTACACGCGCATTTCCTGCGTAAATATCTAATAGTTGTTTTTCATCAGCTGGTTCTGCGTAATCATTGAGACTTGTAGCAGCTAGAGCTCCACTTGCCCAACCTAACGCAACACATTTTTTTGCATCATAGCCTCTTAAGATGCCATATAGGAATCCACCCATAAAACCATCTCCTCCACCAATACGATCTAAGATTTCAATTTCACGTGGTTCTTCCACAATCCATTTACCATTCACGTTGGCGATAACTCCCCAAAGATTGCAATTTGCGTTAATAACTTCTCTTAAGGTTGTTGCAAAAATCTTTGCGTTTTTATATTTCTTCTTAGCGATTGAAATCATTTCTTTAAAACTATCAATCTTATCATTCAATTCTTTTCCACCTGCCTTAGGTCCTTCTAGGCCAAGACATAGTTGGAAATCTTCTTCATTTCCACAGAGGATGTCTGCTTGGGAAGCAATTGTGTGGAATGCTGTATGTAATTCTTTTTCTCTTCCTTTCCAGAAACTAGCACGATAGTTTAAGTCAAAGGAAACAAGTGTTCCATTCTTTTTCGCAATCTTTGCGAGTTTTACACAAGTATCTGTTGTTTCTTTTGACATCGATGCGATTAATCCAGAAATATGAAGGATTCCAACGCCTTCTTTTTCAAAGATGGTTTTTATATCATAATCTTTAACACTTAATGTTCTTCCCACTTCACCAGCACGATCATTCCATACACGTGCAGCTTTCGCACCATATCCAGAATCGGCGATATTAAATTGATGACGATATCCCCAAGGCCCTCCTTGCGGGACTTCTTTACCAACATAATCAATATTTCGCTTCCTTAATTCACTTTGAATAAACAGAGCAATCGGACTATCTTTTACAAATTTTGTGAGTGCTAATCCTTTATAGCCCAAGGAAGCAGAAATATTTATGACATTTGTTTCGGCAGAAGTTGCCTGCATATAAAACTGATTTGAATTATGTACACTCATACGATTCAGTGGTGTAATTCTTACTCCCATTGAAGTTGGTGAAGCAATCCCATACTGATACTTTTTCTTTAATCGCATAATCTTCTCCTTCTAGAATCCAAAATATTCTTTCGCATTATTATAAGAAACATCTTCTACAATTTTTCTT
>JAFWFT010000043.1 GCA_017515505.1 Solobacterium sp. | reverse complement strand
TGTTATGGGATGCAAGTTATACGATTGTGAATGTTCCTTATGGATCCATGCTTTCTGTTATTTCTGCAGATGCAGGAGATCGTTCACAATTAGGCGCATGGCGTTCCGTTGGTGCAATTCTCGCACAACTTCCAGTTCAAGCCCTTCTTCCTGTCTTTATTTATGATGCAAATAATAATTTAATCGGAAGTCGCTTATTCTGGGTTGCATTCGTATTAGGAATTGTTGGATTAATTGCTTTCCAATTTATGATTCATAATACGGTTGAACGTGTTCAAATTCCTGAAGAAGAAAGAGAACAGAAGTTTGATTATTTTAAAGCGATTAAGAATTTCTTTTCTAATCGTCCAGCTCTTGGTGCGACCATTCCACCAGTTGCGCAATTCTTAGGAACAATGGGTGCTGCGACAGCTGTTGCGGTAATGTTCCAAGCATATTTTCAAAATGCACGTGTATCGGGTGTTTTAAGTTTATTAACGGCACTTCCAATGTTCTTCTTTATGCCTTTCTTAAGAAAGATTGTTAAAAAGTTTGGAAAGAAAGAAGCTGCTGAAAAAGGAATGCTTATCTCGATTGTTGCTTGTTTATTAATGGTTGTTATTCCAATTCCTGCCAATGGAACAGGTATTGTAATCTTTATTCTTCTCCAACTTATTAATGGAATTGGTATGGGAATCTATATGTGTGTTGGAAATGCAATGATGGCAGATGCGATTGATTATAATGAATGGAAAAATGGAGTTCGTGATGAAGGTGTGACATATGCTTTACATTCCTTCTTCCGTAAACTCGCACAGGGTGTAGGCCCTTCGATTGGTTTAGTTTTAATGGTTATTCTTGGATATAATGAACAATTAGGTGCTGCACAACCATTTAATGTTGCTGTAAATATGCGTTATCTAGTTGCGGCAATGTATTTAGTTTCTGCACTCTTACAATATGTTGGAATTAAATATGTTTACAATTTAGATAAGAACACATTAGCGCAAATGGAAAAAGAATTAGGTAGATTATCGGAGGAATAAAGAATGAGAAATATCCTTTTATTGAATGATGATTGGTATTTCACAAAAGAGAATACCTTTCCTAACGAGATAAAGGAAGATTATGAAAAGATTCAAATTCCACATACATGGAATGCAATCGATGGTCAAGATGGTGGAAATGATTATTATCGTGGTACTTGTTATTATCTGAAAAAATTTCATAAGGATTGTATCGAATATGATGAATGCTATTTAGAATTAGAAGGGGTTAATGCAAGTGGTGATGTGTATTTAAATGGGAAGCATTTAAAACATCATGATGGTGGTTATTCTACTTGGCGTGTCGATCTTACGGATGCACTAGAAGAAGAGAATCTTTTAGTGGTTCAAGTTGATAATTCAATAAATGAAATTGTTTATCCACAGATGGCTGATTTTACATTTTATGGTGGTATTTATCGGAATGTGAAATTGATTGGTGTGAATAAAACACATTTTGATTTGGATTATTATGGTGGACCAGGTATCCAAGTAACACCAACGGTTAAAGAGGATTATGCAGAGATTCATATTCAAGTATATGTAAAGAATCTAAAACCGGAACATCGTATTGTATATACGTTAATGGATCAAGAATCAATCATTGAAGAAGTTTCAACGGATACGTTAGAAACAACGATTCATCTTCCTCATCCGCATTTGTGGAATGGTGTAAAAGATCCTTACTTATATCTTGTGAAAGCAACCTTATTAGAAGACAATCTGCCAATTGATGAAATTCAAACAAAGACAGGAATTCGATTCTATGAAATAGATTCAGAAAGAGGTTTCTTATTGAATGGGAATGAGTATCCATTAAGAGGCGTTGCGCGTCATCAGGATTTCAAAGGGGTTGGAAATGCAATCAGTGAATCCATGCAGAGAATGGATATGGAATTAATCCATGAAATGGGAGCGAATACGATTCGTCTTGCACATTATCAACATTCTCAAACCTTTTATGATCTTTGTGATGAATATGGAATGATTGTTTGGACAGAAATACCTTATATTTCAAAACATATGCCAACTGCAAATGAGAATACTAAATCACAAATGAAGGAATTGATTATTCAAAACTATAATCATCCTAGTATTGTTGTATGGGGTTTATCAAATGAAATTACGGTTTCTGGAAATGTAACAGAAGATTTATTAAACAATCATATTGAACTTAATGATTTAGCACATTCCTTAGATTCATCAAGATTAACAACAATGGCATGTGTATCGATGTTGGATATTCATTCTCCATTATTAAAGGTTCCAGATGTTCTTTCCTATAACCATTATTTTGGTTGGTATGGAGGAAGCACAGATCAAAACGGACCATGGTTTGACCATTTTCATGAAGTAAATCCAACCATTCCAATTGGAATGAGTGAATATGGATGTGAAGCATTAAATTGGCATACTTCTTCTCCGAAGCAAGGAGATTATACAGAAGAATATCAAGCGTATTATCATGAGGAACTTATTAAGCAAATAAGTGAAAGAAAGTATTTGTGGGCAACCCATGTATGGAATATGTTTGATTTTGGTGCAGATGCAAGAGCAGAAGGTGGAGAGAATGGGCAAAATCATAAAGGTCTTGTTACATTTGATCGTCTCTATAAGAAAGATTCCTTCTATGCATATAAAGCTTGGTTAAGTGATGAAAAATTTGTGCATCTATGTGGCAAGCGTTATGTAGATCGTGTGGAAGATACAACGCGTATTACGGTGTATTCTAATTTAGATGAAGTTCAATTATATTTGAATGATGAACTCTATGAAACAAAAAAAGGAAAATGGTTCTTTTATTTTGAGATTCCTAATCAGGATACAACGTATATTAAAGCCAAGGCTGGTGAATATGAAGATGAATCGATGATTCGTAAAGTGGAAACATTTAATGAAGCATATACATATAAAGAGGCGGGAGCTGTATTGAATTGGTTTGATATTGCAGAAGTGGAAGGATATTATTCCTTAAATGATACGGTTGGGGATATTCTAAAGAGTCCACAAGGACAACAATTGATGCAGCAAATGTTAGGAAATGTCGCTTCTTCGCATACGGGTGGATTTGAATTAGGACCAGAAGCTATGCAGATGATGAATGGATTTACGGTTGTTCGATTGGTGAATATGATGAGTTCTATGGCGAATCTTAATATTCCAAAAGAAAAACTATTAGAAATCAATGAATTATTAAATCAGATACCGAAGAATAAATCATAATTCATATATATTTAATTAAAAAAAGCATCTTAGTTGTACACAAGGTGCTTTTTTAGTTTATAATATACACTTGCTGGAGGAAAGAGTATGAGTGATTCGTATTTTGATATTGATAATACTGAAGTACAAATGACTTTAGTTATTAAATTACAACAACTTCAGCATGATGCAAATCCATATTTTACATATCAAAACTTAGAAGATTATATGGAGAATGCAATCTGGTCAAAAAAGAAACCACATCGTTTATCAGATGCGGTCAATGATATTATGCAGATTGAAGGTAGAGATCTGATAAAATATCTAGCTAAGAAAGCTTTAACAAACAGTGCATCCAGCACATTAGATGACTTTACAGATTTAATTAGGAGGTAATCAAGACATGAAAGAAAAGAAAACAAATAAAAAGGGAATATGGGGATTATTGATTGTATTAGTGGTTATAGCAGGATTAATCGCTACCACTTTTAATACGATTAAAAACCATTTAAATTTAGGTCTTGATTTACAAGGTGGTTTTGAAATCCTTTATGAAGTTAGTCCTTTAAATGAAGGGGCAGAAGTTGACATGACGGCTGTCACCAATAGTATTCAAAAAAGAGTTAACGTTTTAGGGGTCAATGAACCGATTATTACAGTAGAAGGAAATAATCGTATTCGTGTTCAGTTAGCTGGTATTGAAGATCAAGAAAGTGCACGTTCCATGTTAGGAACAACAGCGAACTTAACGTTCCGTGATACCGATGATGTGGAATTATCAGATTCATCTATTATTCAAGAAGGTGGAGCTAGTTTAGCTTATCAAGATGGTCGACCAATTGTTTCTTTAAAGATTGCTAATCCAGAACGTTTTGGAGAAATCACTTCTGATATCGCATCTCGTACAGGTGGCAAAAATGTCATGATTATTTGGCTTGATTATGAAGATGGGGATTCCTATCAAGAAGAACGTCAAGCTGCAGCACAAGGTGGCGAACCAAAATATATTAGTGCGGCTTCTGTTAACTCTCGTATTTCTGGAGACTGTATTATTGAAGGAAACTTTACAGAAAGTGAAGCGCGTACACTTGCGAACTTAATTAATTCAGGATCTTTACCAGTGAAATTAGATGAAATTAGTTCGAATGTTGTTTCTGCTCAATATGGACAAGATGCATTACATAAAACTGCAATGGCTGGACTCGTTGGTGTTGGATTAGTCTTATTATTCATGATTTTCTTATATCGTGTTCCTGGTATTCTAGCAGGTGTGATGTTAGCGGCATACATCTGGGCAATCTTTGGAATCTACGCGCTTATGGGTGCAGTCTTTACTCTTCCTGGTATTGGCGCATTAGTACTTGGTGTTGGTATGACGGTTGATGCGAATATCATTACCTATGAACGTATTAAACAAGAATTATATAAAGGACATGGGATTCGTACATCTGTGCAAGAAGGTAGAAAATTATCTTTCTCCAGTATCTTTGATGCCCAACTCACAACTTTAATTGCTGGCTTAATCATGTATATATGGGGAAATGGATCTGTTAAAGGATTTGCGACCATGTTGATTATTACGGTTGCGATGACTTTATTAATTAATGTCCTATTATCACGTTTCTTATTGAACTTATTTGTAAATAGTGGAATAGCAGATAATAAACCACAATGGTTTGGAGCAAATCCAAAGAATATTCCAGATATTTCTAAAGGAGAAAAACAATTCTACTTTGGTCATAAAGAATATGATTTCCTAGCAAAAGCGAAATTCTCTATTTATGCAGCACTGGGTATTATCGCCCTCGCACTTGTCTTATCGATTGTGAATGCAACAGGAAACCGTGGCTTTATGAACTTAGGAATCGATTTTGCGAGTGGTACAAAACTGACTATTAGTTCACAAGATAGAGTTGAGATAGAAGATGTCCAAAATGAGATGACAAACCTTGGGTATAGTGATTTCTCGTATCAATCTGCAGGTGAGAATACTATCTATGCAACAACCAAGTCATCACTTACTACAGAACAATTAACCGAAATCAAAAACGCATTTGAAGCGAAGTATGGAGAAGAACCTGGTGATAATGTGGTTACACCGGTTGTTGGTAGAGAACTGGTTCGAAATGCATTTATTCTAACGATTGTTGCGTGGGTCGCAATGTTACTCTATATTACAATTCGTTATGAATGGGATTATGCGATTAGTTGTCTTGTAGCCTTAATCCATGACGTTTTGATTACCTTAAGTGTCTTTGCGATTCTTCGCTTAGAAGTGAATATTGAATTGATTTCTGTCTTACTAACCATTATTGGTTATTCGATTAATAACTCAATTGTTGTTTGTGATCGTATACGTGAAGTAGTTAGAAATAATCCAAGTGCATCCAAGAAGCATTATCGTGAAATCGTTAATGATTCTCTAAATAAGACATTCTTAATGTCTATGTATAGTTCCATTTCAACCTTATTACCAGTTATTGCACTATTACTTCTTGGTTCTCGTTCTATCTTTACATTCACATTCGCAATGTTTGTGGGTATGATTGCAGGTACCTTATCTTCATTATTCATCACTCCAATGGTTTGGTACTACATTCGTACACATTACACACCGAAGGCAAAACCTAAGAAGAAACAAAAAGAAAAAGAATCTCTTGATGAGATGACAATTAAGGGAATTAATGCATAATTGAAAGCAGCTATTCAGCTGCTTTTTGAAAGGAGAAGAAAGTGGATATTCAAGCAGTTCTATTTGATTGTGATGGCTTAATGTTTAATACAGAAGTAATCGCACAAGAAATCTGGAAAGAAACAGCGAACAAATATCATTTTTCTTTACCAGCAGATTTTTTTAAACAAATAACGGGATCTGAAGTGAAAAAAGAGCTATTAGAAGATCCTACCGTAGGAGAGATATTCACAGAAGCGAATCAGAAACGCTATGATTTGAACTTTTGGAAGAAGCAAAAGATAGATTCCATGAATAAGAAAGGACTTGTGGAACTTTTTGACTATTTAGAAGAAAAAAAGATACATGCGGTTATTTGTTCAAGTAGTCCGAAACAATATGTGGAAGTCTTATTAGAAAGAGTTTCCAAACCATTATCCTATGAATTGATTATTGGTGGTGATTCTGTTTCTCATAAAAAACCAGATCCTGAAATCTTCTTAAAGGCGAGTGCATTATTAAGTGTGAAACCAGAACAATGCCTTGTCTTAGAAGATTCTAAGAATGGTATTATTGCGGCACATCGGGCCAACATGCATCATTGTTTTATTGAAGATACCATTGAAAAAGATGATGAATTAGAAAAACTGATTGAGTTTGAAGAAAAGGATTTAAATGGAGTGATTCAATTACTCAATAAGGTTTCGATTAAATAAATTTGGTATACTAATACATGAGGATAAAAATGGATTTTAATAAATTAAGAGAAACATATAAAAACTTTTATTTTCACGATTTTGAAATCTATGAAGATGATTCTTCCATTCAAATTCAATATGATTTTGAAATCGAAGGATTATCACATTTTAATCCATCTCTTCTTCTTCCAAAACAAAAAGGAAGAGATGAGATTGGATTATTGAAAGTCTTCCGTGAAACAGCTTTTTCTCTTGGGATGATTGAACTCATCAGTTATTGGAAAATCACTTGTCCCGAAAAAGTCATTGTCGAATGTGCGAGTCTTACACCCGATCAAATCAAATGGTGGAAGAAACTTTATTATTATGGGCTAGGGGAATTCTTCTATCGCAACAAGATTGAAATTGCGCTTGAAGAATTCATGGAGTTATCGTCAATTGGGGAAAAGATTGAAGGAAGAGTGGATGAATCTAGTTGCCATGGAAATTTGATTCCAGTTGGAGGAGGAAAAGACTCCTTTGTGACGCTAGATGTATTAAAAGATTCCTATGAAGACAATCATGCGTTAGTGATTAATCATATTCCTAGTGCGATTCATAGTGCTGAAAAAGCAGGTTATACAAATGAGAAATTGATTGTGGTTGAACGTTCCTTGGATTCTAGAATGTTGGAATTTAATAAAGCAGGATATTTAAATGGGCATACACCTTTTAGTGCTCTAGCTGCTTTTATCTCTTTCTTAGTCGCAATTGTCTTCCAAAAACAATTTATTTGTTTATCCAATGAAGATAGTGCCAATGAATCGACGGTAAAAGATTCAAAAGTGAATCATCAATATAGTAAAACATTTGAATTTGAACAAGATTTTAATGAGTATACAAAGAATTACTTATCACCAGAAATCCATTATTTCTCTTTATTACGTCCGATTAGTGAAATTCAAATCGCTGGTATCTTTTCAACCTTAAAAGAGTATCATTCTGTTTTTCGAAGTTGCAATGTGGGCCAAAAAGAAGAGAAGTGGTGCGCAAAATGTGCGAAGTGTTTATTTGTATGTATTATCTTAAGTGCTTATTTGTCACGGGAAGAATTAATTGAAATCTTCCATCGTGATATTTTAGATGATCCAGATATGCTTTCTCTTTTTGAACAACTCACAGGCTTACAAGATAATAAACCATTTGAATGTGTTGGAACAAGAGAAGAAGTGAATCTAGCGATTGTAGCTTATATTCGTCAACATGATGCTTTACCATATTTATATGAGAAATATAAGGAAAGTGAATATTATTCCTATTATAAAGATAAGAGAATAGATTTCTTAAGCTGGAATGATCATAATTTAGTTCCTGAAGACTACGCAAAGAAATTAAAAGAAAGACTTGAGGAAATGATCCATGTATAATCGTCAAGAATGGCTTGATGAGTTTCAAGATAAAAAGATACTTATTTGGGGATATGGAATGGAAGGGGAATCTTCTTATCGTTTTATTCGTTCTTTATTACCAAACCAAATTATCGATATTACTGATCAAAATCATTCTTCTAGAATCGATGAAACCATTCATACGAATTTTGTGGAAGAAAAGAACTGTGACTTTCATCAATATGATTTAATCCTAAAAGCACCAGGGATTGTCGTGCCTATCGAATTATTGGATTGCGCCATAAGTGGGCAAGCACCTTTATTCTTAAAACATTATAAAGATCGTGTCATTGGGGTGACAGGAACCAAAGGGAAAAGTACCACAACATCTCTTATTCGGGATGTTTTACATACAAAAAGAAGATGTCATTTAGTCGGAAATATTGGAAAAGCTTGTTTTGATGTGATTGAAGAAATGAAAGAAGATGATTTAGTCGCTTTTGAGATTTCTTGTCATCAACTAGAATTCACAAAAGATTCACCACATATTGCAATCTTTTTAAATCTTTATGAAGAACATTTGGATCATTATAAATCTTTTGAAAAATATAAAGAAGCCAAAGAAAAGATTTATCGTTTTCAAAAACCGGGAGATATCTTATATATTCATGAAGATTTAAGAGCGGATTCTAAACGAGATGATGCGTTAGTGATTGGAAAAGACGTATATGTGAAAGATCATATTGCGCATGTGAAAGAGCATTCCATCTCTTTAGAAAATTCTTCTTTAATTGGTGTCCATAATGAGTTAAACCAAGCAATCGCATATGGGATTGGCTTAACATATGGAATTAGTGATGAAGAATTCTTACAAGCAATTGAGTCTTTTCAACCTCTACCACATCGCTTACAAGTGATTGGCACAAAAGATGGAATTACCTATGTGGATGATTCTATTTCAACGATCGGAATGTCATGTGTGAATGCGATACGTAGT
This sequence comes from Solobacterium sp., assembly GCA_017515505.1. Taxonomy (GTDB): domain Bacteria; phylum Bacillota_I; class Bacilli_A; order Erysipelotrichales; family Erysipelotrichaceae; genus Bulleidia. The sequence continues at coordinate 852 of JAFWFT010000043.1, read as the reverse complement.
TTAAAAGAAACGGGAAGTGTTTTAATCGGAGGAATGGATCGAGGCATTGATTATAATGATTTAAAAGACTTTTTAAAGTCGCAAGATGAATTAGAAGTGATTTTCATGTATGCGACTGGAAAACGTATCTATGAAGAAATGAAAGAAGAAGGGATTTTACCAAAAAGAGTTCATTTCGTGGAAGATTTAAAAGAAGCTGTCCAACTCGCAAAAGAAGTGACGAAGAAAGGAAGGATTTGTTTATTATCGCCAGCAGCTTCATCGTATGATCATTTTAAAAACTTTGAAGAAAGAGGAGATGTGTTTAAACATCTTGCGTTAGATTTATGTGGAAAGTAATTGAACAAGATAGCACTTCTTTTGAAGAAACCTATGAGGTAGGGCCATTAGTTGGAAAACTATTAGCCGCTAGTGATTTGAGTTCAACACAAATTAAGGAATTATTATCTTCTGATCAACCTTTATTAACTTCAAAAGCGAATTGTGTCAAAGAGTGTTGTAAGAGAATATTAGAAGCGAGAAGCAATCGTGAAAAAGTCTTTATCGGTGGAGATTATGATGCGGATGGAATTTGTTCAACTGCTATTTTAAAAGATACATTGGATCGTTTAAATATTGAAAATGGTTATTATATTCCCGATCGATTTAAAGAAGGATATGGGTTAAGTGTGAATACAGTCTGTTTGGCATATGAAAAAGGATATACATTATTCATAACAGTTGATAATGGCGTGAAAGCCTTTGAGGCAATTCATAAAGCGAAAGAATTGGGGGTCGACTTAATCATTACCGATCATCATCGCATTGAAGAAAAAGTCGATGTTCCCATTGTGGTTCATCCCGATTATATGG
>JAFWFT010000042.1 GCA_017515505.1 Solobacterium sp. | reverse complement strand
AGAATAGGATGTATGTGTTCTTAATCTTTTTAAAAGGTACTTGGATGAAATAGACCAAAATAAAAGAAATAATGATATTAATAAATAGTAATATGTATAAATACGTATTCATAGGTACCTCTTATGATTTATATTAGCATAGTTCTATAATAACGGTAGGATATATAAAAATAGAAACAACTAGTTGCGTTATCAATGAATAAAATTCTTATACAATATTTATATAAGAGGTGCTATATGGAGACAAAAGATATTATTTATAAATTACGAATGGATAAAGGAATGTCACAAGAAGAATTAGCGAAAGAAGTATTTGTGACAAGACAAGCTGTATCACGTTGGGAAACAGGGGAAACAATCCCAAATACAGAAACTTTAAAGTTATTATCGAATCTATTTAATGTTTCAATTAATACGTTATTAGGTTCTCCTCGTAATTTGATTTGTCAATGTTGTGGGATGCCATTAGAAGATGAAATAATGGGTAAAAACAAAGATGGTAGTTTAAATGAGGAATATTGTAAGTGGTGTTATGCGGATGGGGTTCATACATATCATGACATGGATCAATTAATCAATGTTTGTGTACCAATGATGACAAAAGAAGGGTTTAAAGAAGAAGAAGCACGCACCTATATGATTAACTTACTTCCAACGTTAAATTATTGGAAACGGTATGAAGAATTAAGTGATGATGGTCAATTTGAAGAGTTTATGAATCAATTGATGAAAGAAATTAATGATTTGAATATTGAAGGGATGCCGAAAGTTGAATCATTAAATGCCTTAGTAGGTTCTTATGTAAATTTACCTTATCGTTTACCAAGTGGAGTAAGTGTTAAATTTCTAGATGATCAAACCACATATTTTGGGAATCAATTAGAACCTGAGATGGGAGAGGGTTTCTGTTTTGGGGTACTTGCGAATATGGATTTTATACTAGTTTGTACCTATGAAGAAAATGGAGAGAATCCAGAATTACTAGTTTATAAAAAAAGATAAAGAAGCGAATAAACGATTCGCTTTTTTTATGTTGAACTTGTAGGTATATAATATACATATATATAAGGAGAAATAACTATGATTAAAATTTATGGTATGCCAACATGTCCTTATTGTGATTATGTTCATGAACAAATTAAAGGACGAGAAGATGAATTTGAGTATATTAATATTGGCGAAAATATTCGAAATATGGGTGCATTCACGAGAATGCGTGATAGCAGTCCTGTCTTTAATCATTGTAAAGAGATTGGGGATGTTGGAATTCCTGCTTTTGTCTTTGAAGATGGAAGAATATCCATTGATCCAGCGGATGCAGGATTAATTGAATATGGTTCTTTAGATGCTTGCTCGATTGAAGATCATAAGAGCGGAAGAAAAGGTTGTTAAAGTGACACGATGAATCATAAATATTCTAAAAAGGCAGTGATTGTCTTCTTTATACTCGTTTTCATTGCTTCCATTTGTGTGGAAACTGGAATCATCATGAATGGATCTAGTTGGTTATACTTACTTTTGATGTGGATTCCTGCGATTTCCGCAATCATCGCCGCATTTGTAGCCATGATAGATAAAAAAGAAAACTTTTCGTTTAAAAGGTTCTTTGATTACTTAAGTATTCGTGGATGTAAGCTGAAATATATTTTACTCGCAATTCTTTTTCCGCTTGTTTATTTACTAATTCCATATATGATTTATTGGATATTATTTCCAAATAACTTTGCGTATCATGGTGTATCACTATTGCTTATCTTACAAGACATATTACCTTCTATGATTCTTGGAATCTTTTTCAATTTAATTTCTGCAATAGGAGAAGAAATTGGGTGGCGTGGTTTCATGTTTCCAAGTTTTTTAGAACGGATGCCTTTAAAGAGAGTTTTACTTACAACAAGTCTTATTTGGGTATTGTGGCACATGCCGTTACTCATTGTGGGTGGATATATGGATGGAGCACCTCTTTGGTATCGAGTGCCAGCTTTTTTATTCTGTATATTACCAGTGGGTATTATTGTTGGTTTATTAACCTATCAAACAAAAAGTATATGGCCTGCGACATTCTTACACGCTGCACATAATAACTTTGATCAATCTATTTTTGGTGTCATCACTAGAGGCGATAATCGAATGTATTATGTTTCCGAAACAGGCATCTTAACAATTATCTGTGCGTTGATTATCGCAATTCTTTTATATCGATTGATGGGGAAGAAGAAAGAATCAAATCCTGCATAAAGGGGAAGCGATATGGTTGAGAAAACATATCAAACACGAAGTGGCATGATTCATTACTGGGTAAATAAAGAGGCAAGGCGTCAAGCTCCGCAACTAATCTTTTTACCTGGCTTAACAGCCGATCATCGTCTTTTTGATAAACAGATTGAAGTATTTGAAAAGGAATATCCTATCTTTGTGTGGGATGCACCAGGACACGCATCTTCGTGGCCATTCTCATTTGATTTTGATTTAATGGATAAAGCGAAATGGTTAGAAGAAATACTTATACAAGAAGGATTTAATGAACCGGTTATTATCGGGCAATCTATGGGTGGTTATGTAGGACAAATGTATTCGGAATTATATCCGGATAAACTAAAAGGATTTATCGTCATTGATTCTGCACCACTACAAAGAGAATATGTAACAGGGATTGAGATATGGTTATTAAAGAGGATGGTACCTGTATATCGTTATTTTCCTTGGAAGTTATTACTTAAATTAGGTGTGGATGGTGTTTCAACAAGTACGTATGGTAGAAACCTTATGCATGAAATGATGATGACGTATAATCATGATCAAGGTCGTTACGCAACTTTAGCTGGTCATGGTTATAAAATCTTAGCCAAAGCAATGGAAACGAATTTACCCTATAAGATTAAATGTCCTATACTACTAATTTGTGGAGATAAAGATTATGCGGGATCTTGTATTTCCTATAATAAGAAGTGGCATAAAAAAACAGGGATTCCAATTGAATGGATAAAAGGTGCAGGTCATAATTCAAATACAGATGAACCTGAAATCATCAATAAACTTATTCAACAATTTATAGAATCGTTATAATAAGAATAGGAGTTTATATATGCATCAAAAACCAAAAGCTATTCTATATGCATTTTTAGCAGCTGTATTCTATGCGATTAACATACCGATTTCAAAGATTCTTTTACAGTATGTAGGTCCAACCACAATGGCTGCGCTTTTGTATTTGGGAGCGGGTATTGGGATTGGTATATTATCTCGTATTAATAAAAATGATTATGTGAATACAGAACCTTTATCAAAGAAGGATTTACCATATGTAATAGGTATGATTGTATTAGATATAGCAGCACCTATTTTCTTAATGTTAGGAATACGTTATGGTTCTTCTGCGAATGCATCTTTACTTGGTAATTTTGAAATTGTTGCCACAACCTTAATTGCGTTATTTCTATTTAAAGAAGCTGTATCAAGTCGTTTATGGATGGCGATTGGTTTTATCTCATTAGCTAGTATCTTATTATCTTTTGAAGGAATGGATAGTTTTCAATTCTCTTATGGATCATTACTTGTCCTAGCTGCGACAATATGTTGGGGCTTTGAAAATAATTGTACAAGAAATATTTCTTCAAAGAATACATATGAAATTGTGATATTAAAAGGTATTTTTTCAGGACTTGGAGCACTAGTGATAGCATTTCTTCAAAGAGAAATGATACCAGACATACAGTATATACTATTAGCTTTATTATTAGGGTTTGTAGCATATGGATTAAGTATCTTCCTATATATTCGTGCTCAGAATGTATTAGGAGCCGCAAAAACAAGTGCGTATTATGCGGTTGCACCATTTATAGGTTCATTCTTATCCTTCCTCTTATTAAAAGAACAATTATCTTGGATCTATTTGATAGCCTTAGGCATCATGATTATCGGTTCAATCTTAGTTGTAGTAGATACCCTCGTTACACAACATGAACATATACATACACATACTTTTATTCATACACATGATGGAAGTACACACGCACACACCATTAGCCATTCTCATAAACATCATCACTACATACATGATGATGAACATACACATACACATTCTATATCCGAATTAATGGATATAAATCATTCGTAAAGAAAGAAGGAGACTTTTATGAAACATATTCAATTATTCCTAACAATCACATTGTCATTCCTATTAGTTGGTTGTATGGGACCAATTGCCTATACAATGCCTACACCAACCCCAACGTTAGAAAGTAATAACACTTCTTTAGAAGATGATATCTATATCTTCTTTACGAGTGATGTACATTGTGGAGTGGATGAAAACTTAGGCTTTACAGGTTTAAAAGCACTTGTGGATGATACTCGTCTTGTACATCCATATGTTTCATTAGTCGATTTAGGAGACTACCTACAAGGTGGTACCTTAGGTTCCTTAACCAAAGGGAAATCGATTATTGAAATAATGAATGAAATGAATTATGACTATGTAACGATTGGGAATCATGAATTTGATTATACGGTAGAAGAATTAGATAAACGTCTTCATGAATTAAACGCACAAGTCATCACAAGTAATGTGAAATATACAGGACATAAAAAGAATATCTTTGAAGAGTATCCAACCTATGTCATACATGAATATGGACCAGTAAAGGTTGCCTTCTTGGGTGTTTTAACCCCAACATCCATTACATCTTCAACCCCAAAATATTTTATGGAAGATGGAGAAATTGTGTATGATTTCTATTCTGAAAGAAATGGAGATGAACTCGCAGAACGTGTACAAAGTATCGTAGATGAAGCGAGAAGTAATGGAGCAGATTATGTGGTTGCGTTAACCCATTTAGGTTCAACCCCACACTATACACCTTACGATTCCATTAGTTTAATTCATAAAACAAATGGGATTGATGTGGTATTAGATGGACATTCCCATTCGGTCGTTATTGAAGATTATTATCCAAATAAAGATGGGAAAGATGTCATACTTTCTTCCGTTGGCACAAAGATGCAGAATGCAGGGGAACTTATCATTGGAAAAGATGGATCTTTAACAACGATGTTAGTATCAGAATTCCATCATCATGATGTGGATATTGAAAGTGATATTCTAGCGAAAGAAGATGAACAAAAACCAATCCTCGATGAAAAAATTGGAGTCGCACCATTTGATTTCACAATTATGGATGAGGAAGGACATCGTCTTGTACGTTCAAGAGAAACGAATTTAGCTGACTTTGTGGCTGATGCATATCGTTATGTGATGGATGCGGATATCGGTTTAACAAATGGTGGAGGTGTACGTACCAATATTGTCCAAGGTGATATTACATTTGGGGATATCTTAAATGTTAATCCATTCCAAAATACGGTTGGAACGTGTCGTGCAACGGGGCAACAAATCTTAGATGCTTTAGAATTTGGAGCGAAAGAAACATTAGGAATAACTGTACTAGATGGTAATTCTGTTGGTGAATTTGGGGCTTTCTTACAAGTCTCTGGTTTAAAATATACAATTGATACAAGTATTCCAACAGGTGTTGTATTAGATGATAATGGAATGCTAAAAGAGATAAAGGGAGAACGTAGAGTTCAAGATGTACAAGTTCTAAAAGATGGACAATATGTACCATTAGATCCAAATGAGAAATATGTTGTGGCTTCAATATCCTATCTCTTATTTGAAAGTGGAGATGGTAATACGGCCTTTGCAGGTGCCGAAATGATTGAACAAGGTTCCCAAATTGATGTGAATTGTTTGCGTGATTATTTAACCCAAATGAATGGCATACCAGATACTTATCGTAACCCACTAGGAGAAGGAAGAATTACAGTAAAATAAGCGATTAACTTGTTGAAATGAATTGTATGCATGTATAATGTTTTTAGAGGTGAAGAAGTATATGAAAAAGATATTTCTTTGGGTTCTCGTTTACGTGGTCATTGCTGCGGGTCTATTAACTTGGAATCTAAGTGGTATGGACTCCTCCCATGGACATGAAGAGTCTTCAGAACATCATGAAGAAGGTGAACATGCGGAAAGTGAGCATGGAGGACATTAAACCAAGAGTATAACTCTTGGTTTTTTATGTATAATTATATTAGATATGAAAAAGATTATTTGGTTTGTATTAATACTATTGATTCTATTCATAGGAGGTATTTTCTATATGACTGGATTATTTGGAAGTAGAGTATTCATAGTGGGTAAAGATATTCAAAAAGAAGATATTCAAGAATTCTACTACACCATTAGTTCTTCAACCTTTCCACCCGAATATCAAAGATATCATTTCTTTATACAAGATCAAAAACCATATTTCTATCACGAAAAAAGAGAAGGAGAAGTTTTTCCATTAACCGAAGAATATATTACAGTATCTGGTAAAAAAGAATTAAGTGAAGCAGAGTGGAATCAATTCTATCAATTTATAAAAGATGGAGAAGTTATCGCAAGACAAGAAAGTATTACATCTGGAGATCGAGGACCATTCTTATATCTCTATTGGAAAAATGATCGTTCTAAGATTCAACAATTCTCATTTGGTTCTTATCAAGCAATGAAAGACTTTGAAGAATATTGTATAAAACTAAGTCAATAAGAGAAAAAATATGAAGATGCGTAAAAGATTTAAAATAACAACAGCTTTACTACTAATTACCTTACTATTCGGTTGTGCGAAAGATGCATCTAAAGATGTGATTGGTTCATGGGTCTTAGATGAAGTAAAAGGTGTTAAAGGAAGTGAGAAGGTCACATTAGATCGCGAAAATCATGCGTCGATATATGGTGGAGATTACTATTATACATTTAAGACTAATGGAAAAGCAGAACTTATACAAACAGATGGAACAGGCGCTTCTGACACAACAGAAGGAACATGGATTTATGCAGATGGAAAAATACATTATACTGATTCCTTTGGTGATCAAATCTTTGTCTATGATAAAAAGAAAGATACATTGACGGTCTCAATGACAGCGAATACTAATCCAGAATATAGTTCAATAGAATTTGTGTATAAAAGAAAATAATGTGATTTAATCACAGAAAGAATAAGAAGAGATTTTATATTCTATCTTCATAGGAGGAAGATTGTATGTCAAAATCTCTTATTCGTAGATTACTCTACATTGGGATAGGAGCACTCATTGGACTAGGTGTTTATTACTTCACAAATTGTTCCAGTGGCACTTGTCCAATTACTTCCGATCCAACAAATTCGATGTTGTATATGGGATTCATAGGATTTCTATTATCAGGAGGATGTTGTGGAGAATCTTGTGATATTGATCGAAAATAAAGGTTCTGTTCATTTGAACAGAACCTTATTTTGATGATGAATTAATCGTTTTCTCCAAGTAATGGACCACTTTCTTCTGCTGGTGCACCATAACGGAATGCATTGATGATGACATGTACCATACCATCTTCTCTTGGACCTTCAACTTTTTTAATGGTATTGTCTAGATTGATGTCTAATGTTTCTTCCCAAGTTTGGTCAACATAGACACCAGCACCCATACGATTCACACTTTCGATATAATTATCGAATTCATCGTAGTATTTGCCTTCCCAAGACTTTGTATCAATAACAAGTGTTCCTAAACTTACTACATAATTGATATATGCACCTTCCTCATAGGAACCTGTATCATTGGAGATGATATAGTCTTTTGCGATGACACGACTATATTGTTCAGTACGATTCCCTTCCCATACACCATATGCGTGTAATGCGTGTTTGAAATCAAATTCACTGAATCCAGTCATAGATGGAATATCAATCTTTGGTACTGGAGTTGGGGTAGGAGTTGGTTTTGGATTGACATGGTTCGCAACCGTTAAGTAGATTGTTTGACCCGGGTTAATATAACCGTCTGTTGGGAATTGTTCAAGGATTAAATCACTTTGGGCTTCTGAATCCACAGTCTTAATCGCAACCTTCAGACAAGCACTTTGATTGTATTGATCATTAATACTATTAATCCAACCGACAAAGTTCGCAGTATAGAGTTTATTAATGAAGTTTAACATTGGAATAGGCCCTACAGACATATAGACTTGCATCGTATCACCAACACGCATAGTTCCTGAGTTTGGTTTATTCCAATATAGTGTTCCACTTGGTGTTGCATGCCAACATTGAATATAGGAAATCTTAATTCCATTTGCTTCACCCCAGGCATCTACATCCGCCTTAGATTTACCTGATAAATCAATGGCTTGAATATCTGCGCCATCAGATAAGATAACACGGATATGATCACCTTTTAGAACCTCTGTGTTTGGTTCAGGTGTTGTAGAAATAACGGAATTAGGAGCTACAGAAGCGCTCTTTTGGTATAAATAGTCAGCGTTAACGCCATTCTTGTTACACCATTCTTCTACTTGCACACGTGTCCAAGTATTCATATTTGGCATATGAACACCCACACCAGCCGTTTCAGGATCTGCATAAACCTTAATGATAATATGCGCAGAACGATGTGCTTTTCCATCTGGAACATTGGTACCCGCATATGTTCCATAAGGTTGTCCTGGTTCATAGACATATTGAAGAGTCACATTGGTGAAGTTTTCATTCACAAACCATTGTTGAATCTCTTCTGGTTTCATATTACTAAAGTCAATAAATTGAATGACTGCATCTGGATCCATTCCATCTGAAATGGTAATGCCAATATCACGACCATTAATTTGTTCACCAGCCGGGATTGTTTGAGAAATAACCTTTCCTTCTGGTACAACCTCATCATACTTATACGTATAGATGACCTTTTCGCGGTTGAGTTGTTTGGAGTTAATCCATTCTTCTACTTCCGCTTTTCCCATACCGGTTAAATCAATCATGACGGTTTTGTCGCCGGTAGCGCTACTGTTTGGTTGTCCAGAAGGAGCACAAGCTCCCGCTAGCGTAGCCATGAACATACAACATACAAACATCAATATTCTTATTTTCTTCATGTTGGCCTCCTTTCGAAATGCCGAGAATATTATAGCATTCTATTTTTTATCTATACTCTGAAATTCCACTACATATCCATCTGGATCTTGGACAAAGAAGGAATAAACAGGGAATATGGAATGATGCATGGGTTCTTTATAAATTGGATAAATCTCTTTCATTTCTTTGAATTTAGATTGTACTTCTTCTTGATTCGCATAATTAATAGATAAACAGACGCCAGTTGGTCCAGATAGTGGCTTTCTTCCATCTGAATACTCACAAAAACCCCAATATCCATATCCTGTATCAAAAATAACCACATTCTCATTTTGTTTCATGAAGATTGGAAAACCTAAGATTTCATGATAAAAATGGGTCGTTAGATGAATATTCGTACATGGTAAGAACACAATACTTGTTGGATTCATGATTCCTCCTATCTTCATTATAGACGAATCCTCCTTCCATATATATACAAATCAAAGTAAAATAATGGCATGAAAACAAATACAATTCCAACTTCAACATTGCTTCTTCTAGTCGTATTGGCCTTGTTAACTTTTTTGCTACCTTTTGTTTTGGCTTTTATGTTAAAGAAGAAGTATCCAAATGTGAAATGGTCTAGTTTTATTGTTGGATGTATCATGATGATTCTTTTTGCGTTTGTCATTGAATCAAGTATACATAATATTGTTTTAAATGGGCCGATTGGTTTAACGATTATGAATTCTGCTTTCTTATATGCTTTATATGGTGGATTCATGGCAGGTTTATTTGAAGAAAGTGGTCGATATATTGCATTTCAATATCTGCTTAAAAAAGAAAGGGAAGAAGATTATAACGCCATTATGTATGGATTAGGACATGGGGGAATAGAGATGATTCTAATCTATTCTTTATCCATGGTTTCCAATATTGTCTTAATAAGTGTGATTAATTCTGGGACAGATATAACAACTCTAGCACCAGGAGAAGCAAGTCAAACAATCACCAGTGCAGTACAAACTCTTTCAAATACCCCTAGTTATATGTATCTACTAGGATTTGTGGAACGATTAAGCGCTCTTATTCTTCAAGTTAGCTTATCGATTTTTGTTTTTATGGGTGTTCAACATAAGAAATATATCTATGTACTGTATGCCTTCGGTATCCATTTCCTTGTTGACTTTGTGGTTGCCTATCTTTCAAGAAGTGGATTTAATATGATTCTCTTGGAAGTTATTCTTCTACTATGTAGTTTACTAATAGCTTACTTCTCAAAACAGGTATTCAAAAAGCATCATCAAAGTGGTTCCTAATGGAACCTCTTTTCTTTTTGAATAGGATGCTATAATACAATCGAGGAGGTCTATGGATATGACAGAAAAGAAATATAATGATAAAGACTTTCTAAAAGAAGTAGAAAAAGCAGCAAGTAGAGGTGTCACAAAAAGCAACTTAAAAAGCAGTATTATAACAGCCTTAATGACAGCTGCTGTTATAGGACTCATCGCTTTTATTGTTTTCTCAAGACTATCTGCTGTGAATGAGAAATTTAGAGATTTTTTCAGATTAGATGAACCAGTCGCAGATCATGATGTGACACTTGAGAATAATGGTATTTTTGGATATACAGCAGCTGATTTTGAAGAAGCCATCCTAGGTGACTCTGCGCAACTAAAAAAGATTGAAGTTTTTTCACAAGAAATTAGTGATGTCGCAACTTTAACAGATACAGGTATGTTTAATTGGAGTGTATTCACAAAAGTCCAATTAATTACCTATAACGGAACTGCAGTATATACCGTTGATTTAAGTAAGTTTGGTAAGTCAGATATTATCTTTAATGAAGAAGATAAGACAATCACGATGAAGATTCCACATGCACAGTTAGAACCAATTAATATTCCAGAAGATCAAATTCATTTTGGAGATGTGAATCGAGGTATCCTCGCCTTTGGGGATATGAATATACCACCTGAACAAACAATGGCAGTTCAAGGAGAAGCTCGAAAGAAAATGGAAGAGAAGTTAGTTGATGGAAATATTCAAACACAAGCGGATCGTTTCGCTATCCTAACTATTTGGGAACTCTATTCACCAATTATTAAGAGTGTATCGAAAGATTACTCATTGGTTGTTGAATTTAAATAAAAATGCGAGTACGCTAACGACAACGTCGTTTTGCACTCGCAAGATTACCATTGTATATAAATGTCAATCACTAAATCGAGGTTGACATTTTTTTATTCCCCCATATAACAATATCCTTTCTTCCATATCGATTTAATAAGAATTGGTTTTGAAGGATTGTCTTCAATCTTTTCACGTATATGTCTTAGATGAACTGCGATAATTCCATCACAATCAAATGGTTCACTTTCCCAAACGTGTTTGTAGATTTCTTCTGCTGTAAAGAACGTATTTGGATTCCTTTTAAGTAGGGATAAGATTCCCCATTCTTTTGGGGTGAAATGATTTGTATTACTCATCCTTTCGCACCTCTTTCTTCTAAGAATTTTTCAAGTGGAATCACATCCTCATAACGTTCATTCCATACCGTCACAGGATAATATTCATCAATCTTCTTTAGATCTGCTTCAGTTAATGGAGTGGAAGAGTGATACGTATATTGGTTTGAAGTAATCAATGGGAAAGTAGGGGAATTGGAATTATAGACGTAGAAATGAGCCCCACCTTGATACATGGATTTTGTATAGAAGAGATCAATTGCTTCATGACGATGCTTTTCTAATAAATCAATAATATCTTTGTGCTTTTCTAATTCATCTGTTGGAATCGTAATTGAGAAATACACATTCGCAGCTTCATCAACTGGTGTTTCATTGTAATAGTTATATGGAATGGATAAATTACTTGCGGTAACGTAAGCGCTATAGTCATACGTTAGATATTTATCTTTATCCAATGTATAGTTATAAGCCATTTGAAAGCCTCTTGTTTTCCAACTTAGGAAAGAGAAGGCTAGGGTAATACATACGCCCACTAAGAAGAGTAATAAAGACTTGAGTTCAATCTGTATCTTTCTTCTATAGACGAAAGTTGCGACAAAGTAGATAAAGAATAAGATGAGATAGAAGATTAGGAATCCTCCCCAACCATTCTTTTCAGATATAATCGTAAATCCAAGGATCATTAAGACAATAAACGCATAGGCATTAATGATGAATGGATAAGCGAAGAAATTGTTGGAGAGTTGTTCTGCACGTTCGGTTTTACGTAAAACGAAATGACGATATAAACCAAAGGCAGCTAATGCAGCATAGATTCCTAAGAATAATACATGCATCCAATTAAGATCTGTAACAGTAGTATGAAGATGATGAATACAATAACTAATAGTTCGATAAGAAACCATCGCTGCTAAATAGAGAGGGGATGTATATTGTGAAAGATAGTTTGGATATTCTCCATAAGGAGAACCAGCTACCATTTGACCTAAATAAGTAGAAGTCATAATCAGTAACATAATTGGTAAGAAATAATAAGCAGCTAAAATCACAATTCCATCAAAGATATTATTTGCGATTAAATATAAGAAGGAATTAATGAGTAATAAAGCTAGGAATATAAAGGCATTCGCACATAAGACAAGTAGATAATCTACAAATAGAATCGCAGTTAATCCTCTTAATAAATACGCAATCAAGGATGTGATAAAGAAGAATCCAAAACATAATAAGAAAGCGAATAAGATGGTCGTAATTAATAACTCTTTTCTACTTACAGGTAAAGAGAAATAGACATCCACGCTTCTTTTGCGATGCACAAAAGAGAATAATAGAACTGGTAAAGCGAAGGAAGCCATCGCACTTAATACAGTCGCAATCGTAAAGATAACTTCTAATAAATTAGTCGAAGTTTTAGCACTTCCTCCATCTAGGAAAGGTGTATAACTAATCCCTAGATATAATACAAAGAAGAAGAGGATCGCTATTTTTTGACTTTTGATTAAGTATTTAAAATAATTAAGATTCATGTGGGACACCTCTACTTTCTAATTCATAGATAAAGAGTTCTTCAAAGTTTACTTGTAGAACATCTAATAAAACGGGATGAAGTTCATTTAATTTTTTAATGACTTCTTCT
>JAFWFT010000041.1 GCA_017515505.1 Solobacterium sp. | reverse complement strand
AGCCGAGCAGTTAGAAATGGAATTCGAAGATCCATTTACTGGAAGAAAGAAATAAGCAAGAGTGTGATTCGCAGATTACACAGCGCTGTAAAGCGCAACTTTGAGAGCAGGGCTATGCCCGCATATGAAGAACCACCAGCTTAGCTGGTGGGTTCCTATTTATATATGGTGGAGTTTACGGGGATCGAACCCGCGACCTCATGATTGCGAACCATGCGCTCTCCCAGCTGAGCTAAAACCCCAATGCAGTAGTATTGTAACACTACTTTAATGAGAATTTAAGAGTCGCTTTTTTACGCTTATAAGTTAAGTCAAGAATAGCTCCATTAATCATTGTCATATGAGGCAAGGTGTGTCCAACATCCGCATTGGAAAGAACGGGAATCCCATTTAGGGCTTTTAGGATTGCTTCATCATAGGTGATGATATTTTCACTTGGGAAAATAGTTCTACCAATGATGATTGCTTTTGTATATTTAAACCATCCTGCATATTTCATCTGAAGCAATGTGTTATAAAATGTTTCTGCACTTAATGCGAAATTATCAAAATACCAAATAAAACCATCTTTATGATACTTCTTAATGAAGTTAGATACATGATCATACTCTGTACCTATTAAGTCTTTTAATACATCCATACAACCACCAATACATCTTCCTGATACATGAAGTGTTTTATGGGTACTATTCCATGAACTCTTTAAGTCATAAACAGAAGGTTCATCACTAAATGGAGCACTACTATTAATGTGTGTAAAAGAGATTTGTGAGACAAGATTTCCTTTTAATAACTCTAAGTTATCTTTAAAACAATCATGGAATGGAATATTGGCATAGCTTCCTGCATTACATCCATAGAGTGTAGCGACATCATATTTTGTTGTATAGGTGAATAGTAAGCTAGTTGGATCAGATGCACCCATCATCCATTTAGGATGCTTCACTAATGTGTTCCAGTTTACTTCTGGTAACATTTCAAATAAGAAATCACCACCTGCTGCACACATCACCATATCAATCTTTTTGTTATTGAATAAAGAATGTAATTCTTTTGTACGCGTTTTGGCATCTGCGCTTCTTACATCATTGACGCGTACAGAAGGGGTTTCATAAATCTGATAGCCTTCGGTTTTTAAAACTTTTAGGGAATTATCAAAATCTTGAATCTTCCTTCCTACACCAGCACTTGGTGCACAGATTCCAATGGTACTATTCTTTTTTATAAAAGTTGGATATTTCATATGTTACCTTAAATGCCAGATATCATTATTATACTCAAGAATGGTTCGATCGGAACTAAAGAAACCAGAACGAGCAATATTCGATAACATCATTCGTTTCCATTTACCTCTATTTTCATAATCGAAAATAGCAGTTTCTTTTACGCCACAATAAGATTCTAAATCGAGTAGTGTCATGAACCAGTCTTTATTCATGAGATTGTCTTGTAGAGCTTTCAAAAGTGTAATATCTCCATATTTCACAAGTTCTGGATTTGTAATAAAGTCGACAACTCTACGAATGGATTCAACAGAATGATAGAAATCAATGGAGTGATATCCATTTGTGTTATAGAGATTAATCACTTCATTACTGGAGCGACCAAAGATATAAATATTCTCTTGACCAACAAGATCTTTAATTTCAACATTAGCACCATCCATTGTTCCAAGTGTGATTGCACCATTCAACATGAACTTCATGTTTCCAGTTCCACTCGCTTCCTTTGAGGCAAGAGAAATCTGTTCGGAAATATCACAAGCAGGAATAATCTTTTCTGCTTTTCCAACATTATAGTTTTTAATCATGACGACCTTTAGCCATTTACTAACAACAGGATCATTCTTGATAAGTTGTTGTAGGCATAAGATAAGGTGAATGATATTTTTTGCCATGGTGTATGCAGGAGCTGCTTTACCACCAAAGATGACTGTAATTGGGCGATTTGGAAGTACACCATCTTTAATCTTTAAGTATTCAAAGATAATCCATAATGCATTCATTTGTTGGCGCTTATATTCATGAATTCTTTTAATTTGTGTACAGATGATTCCATCTGGATCAATCTCAATATCCTCTTTTTCCCTTAAAAACTTCATTGCACGAACTTTATTATCATGCTTGATTTGTTCTAAATGATTTAAAACACCTTCATCGTTATAGAAGTAGAATAAACGTTCTAATTCCATTGCGTTGTATTTCCAGTTCTCTCCGATAAGTTCATCTATGTATGAAGATAATTCTGGATTTGCGTGCATAATCCATCTTCGAAAAGTAATACCATTTGTTTTATTATTAAAACGATATGGATAGTTTTGAAAGAAGGAACGAAGTTCTTGTTGTTTTAAGATTTCTGTATGTAAGTTAGCGACACCATTTGTGGAATGACTGTAGTGAATGTCTAAGTTTGCCATATGTACACGGTGATCACTATCAATGATGTTTAAATATGGATTGTTGTGATAAGCACATACGGTTGCGAAATCTAAACCATTAATAATTGGAATGAGTTGTGGAACAACTTCTTCTAAATACGCAAGAGGCCACTTTTCTAATGCTTCTGCTAGAATTGTGTGATTTGTATAACCACATGTATCTGTAATGATATCGGCAGCTTCTTTCATGGTCATTCCTTCTTGCATCAATAGACGGATCATTTCAGGAATAATCATAGAAGGATGGGTATCATTAATTTGAATTGCGACATGAAGTGCTAAATCCTTTAGATTATGACCTAATTCTTTTTGTTCTTTTAAGATTAATTGGGCCGCATTCGATACCATGAAATACTGTTGGTAGATACGTAGTAATTGTCCCTCTTTATCTGAATCATCTGGATATAAGAAGAGAGTTAAGTTTTTATCAATTTGTGTTTTATCAAAAGCGATGGAATCTTTTACAATTGATTCATCAACACCTTCTATATCAAATAGATGTAATTTTGTGTGTCCTTTATTAAAACCAATCACATCCATATCATACATAACGGATGTATAGGTTTTTCCTGCTAAACTGACTGGAAATGAAATATCT
>JAFWFT010000040.1 GCA_017515505.1 Solobacterium sp. | reverse complement strand
CATGTGTGTGGAGCACTAAATCCAAAGACAAAAGATCTCTGCATAAGAAACTGGGTATGTCCAGTATGTGGAAGTGAACATAACAGAGATCATAACGCAGCAATCAATCTAAAAAAAGAAGCGCAAAGACTAGCGCTTATGTAAAGAGCAGCAAGGTACCTTGGGGCACAGGGGATCCAATAAGCTCGGGTAATCTGAACACGCTGGTGTTCTTGACCGAGAAGCCCCCACCTCTAAACGTTAGTGGTGGGAGTATGTCACGGTGATTGATGCAGATAAATATGCAACGAAATGGTTAGACTTTGTTGGTGAATTGTATAGCGATATTGAAGACGGGAAATATAAAACAGATGGCAAGTATCATAAAAATCCATTGTCTGACACAGATAAAGAATCATTAAGAGCACAAGGCGTACCAGACATATTTATTGATGATATAGACGAATAGAGATATAAATGACGAATGAGATTTAATAGGATCAAGTAAGAATTATTGGGATTTTGATATGAATCAATTATATATACATTCATTTTTTTGGGAATCGTCGCTGGATTAGAAATGATTACCTTTAGATTTGTGAAGGATAAAAAGAAACGATTTTTTTGTTGTGTCTATTGGGTATCGACACAATGAGTGCGATTCTCATCGGTACTATATTTGCTAAAATGAGAAACGCAATAATATATATGTCAGTATTATTGGTGGGTTATATAATAAACCTATCTTATATGTGGTTTAAATGGATGAATAAAAGCGAATAGAAAACATCCATTGTATAGCAGATGATTAATGAAGGGGTAATAAACGATGGGACTATTTGATAAGTTTAAGAAAAAAGAAGAAACAAACAACAAAAGCAAGATTCAAATTGCTTTTGAAAAGAATCTTAAATATATTTCTGCAGATGAAGTTGATGTTGATACCATCAATAGACAGTTTCAAAAAACAGAAACTCGATTTTTCTTAACAGTTGGTATAATCGATTGTCCTACTGGAAAAATCATGGTAGGAGATCCATTAGCTTATATGCCACGATTTTCTCCAATTCTTGAAGAAACAATAACACCTGGAAAATATCCAGTTGAAGTTGCGATATGTAGAAGTGAAGAAATAGGCATTCGCATGGCGACAGTTAGACTAAAGATAAAAGAAAGTGAGGCTGGCTCTTACAAACTTGCTAAACCAACTAAGGAAAGCGCTGCATTTGTTGCCAGTGATGGTATTGCTTGTGGTTTCCCAGTAGATGCAGGTATGTTATCGATCTGTGATGCCCAGGTCGGTTATGAATATGATGCATTTCTTAGAAAGTGGCATGAGGAAACACAAAGCAATGACCATTATAATGATTATTTCGCTGCTTTCTTTCAAAAAAGTTACGAAACACTCCCTCAATATCAAAGAGAAGGTGGAGACTTCATTGAATGGGAGAATCCTGATACACATAATAAATTAGTGATGATTGCCAGTGGTTTTGGTGATGGATTCTATCAATTTTATTGGGGATATGATAATGATAATGAACGATGTGAATTGATTATTCCTTTAGTTAATCCTGATCTCTTTGGAATATAAAGAATATTATTCTTAAATAAAGCTTAATTGAAGAATTATACAATATGAACGAAAGAGAAGAAGAATTAATATTAAGTGCAGTAGAGAAATTAAAAAAGCAACAGTATCCATTGCTTTGTTATTACAATCCCAACTGTATCTCCAATAGGAAATAAGTTCGGATAATATGTATCTGGTGCGGGTGACAGGACTTGAACCTGCACGCCGTGAAGCAATAGATCCTAAATCTATCGTGTCTGCCAATTTCACCACACCCGCAAGCAAGAAGTATTATAGCACACAATACTTCCTTTGTGAAAAGTGGTTTCTAATCTTTTTCTAAGACGAATTCTGCGAAGCTTTCAACTTCTTTTTCAGTCTTAAAGTTCGCAATGAAATACTCATCTGCCATGCCTTGTAAAATGCCTGGCATTCTTCCTGATTTACAGATATCTAAACCATATTGGTGATAGATTTCTTCATTGGAATGGGTATAAGTATACCGATCTCTTTTTCCTAAGAAAGCACAAAGGTAAGGAGAAGGTGGAATCACTGGAGATTCATTAAACATACAAATTCTCGCATACATCCGATAGAGATTCATATTATTCGCATAATTCATCATATCGAGGATATAGCCTCCGGGAGGACGCATGTTGACTTCAAGGCCAATGAGGTCTCCTTTTTTCCCTAAGCCTTTTTTATCTTGTGTCATACGGAAATATTCAGTATGAAAGAAACGGGCTTTGATATTGAATGCGTGAATGACATCTTCTCCAGTCTTTTCGATATCTTCTGGAATACTCCTTAAGGAATAGAAATAGTTTTCAGCTTGTGCATTTAAGACATCCATGACTTGAGTTTTATAGACATGAACGGTATGGAAAATGATGTTATTGTTTTGATCGACAAGCCCATCATAAGACCAGATTTCACCAGTGATGAATTCTTCCATGATATATGGAACATCAATATTTAGTTTAAAGAAGTTTTCTAATTCTTGTTCATTACGAATCTTCCACGTTGCGTTTGCACCAACCCCATCATCAGGTTTCACAATGACAGGATATCCAACTTTCTCAATAAATTGTTTCGCTTTCTTAAGAGAGGTAGGGAAAATCCAACGGGCCGTTTTTACATGACATTGTTTATAGTAATCCTTCATGGTGGATTTGTTTTTATAACGTAAAACTTCCACTTCATCATCACCCGTTGTGACATTAAAATCGGTACGGAGTCTTGCGTCTTGACGTAACCAATATTCATTATGGGATTCAATCCAATCAATCTTTCCATATTTATGGGAAAACCACGCAACAGCACGATATACATCATCATAGTTTTCTAACGAAGAAACTTGATAGTATTCTGTCATTGCGTTTTTCATATCATCACTTAGAGAATCATAATACTCTTCACCAATACACAAAGCATTTCCACCAAGTTCTTTCCAAGCTTGTGGGAATTGGTAATAGGTATCAGGAAATGTAGGGGAGATAAATACAAAATTTAACATGGGATTCTCCTTTAACAAACATAATTCATGAAATAAGGAAGTTGTTGTTTCCACCATGGCCAATCATGAGCGACATCACTGCCCCAGAAATCAACCCAGGCGGGAATCTTTTTATATTGAAAGAGTTCTTTCATTCTTGAAGCATCTTCTTGCATTGGATGTTCCCAAGCGCCTTGGCCAACACAGATGATGATATTGCGATTGCGATATAAATCAACATATGGATGATCATTTGGCATCCCTTCAATGTAATCGATAGGAGAATTTTGATAGACTAAATCATCCATATAATCAGGGAAGAATAATCTTGCATCATACGCACCGGATAACGCAATACATCCAGAGAATATATCAGGGAAGCGCAATAGGAAATTTAAAGCGTGTGTCGCACCCATTGAACAACCTGTCGTTAGAATCCCTGGGAAACGATATCCATTATTACAACGTTCACTAATCGCAAAGATACGTGGACATAATTCATTGATGATATAACGGGTATAGGCTTCATGACTCTCAATACGAGCACGATGATCCCAAGACTTACTAGACCAACTATTTTGGTCATTACTGTCACAACAAAATAATTGGATTCTACCTTCATCAATATAAGACTTAACACAGTCCACCATTCCATTATTCTCAAAGTCAAAGAAACGACCATCTTGACTAGGAAAAACTAATACAGGTTTTCCACTATGTCCATAAACTTTAAATTCCATATCACGATTTAGATTGAAACTATATTCTTTGTAGTATTCAGTATTCATTTCTTAGACTCCTTTTGTTTTTGAAAGATCAAGGATGCGAATTTCTTCGTTTCTTTTTCGTCTTCAAATCGTGCGATATAGAATTCATTCCCCATCGCACTCGATAAGATTTCCGGCATCCATTCATGCATCATAATATTTGGACCATACTTCTTCATGATTGTAGCGACACTATTCTTATAGGTATAATGATCTCTTCTTCCAGTATAGACACACGTATATGGTCTAGTGGTTTGATAATGAACGGTATTATACATACACATTTCTGCATACACTTGGTAAACATCAATATCATTGGCGAAATTCATCATATCAGGTGTATAACCTCCAGGGGGACGCATATTCACTTCTAAACCAACAATATCACCTTTCTTACCTAAACCTTCTTTATCTTCACATAAACGGAAATATTCGGTATGGAAGAAACGACCTTTCACATTAAACGCATGAATAACGGCTTCTCCTGCTTTTTTAAGATCACTTGGGATATCACGAACCGAATAATATAGTAATTCATCTTTTTGATTGACGATATCCATAATAGATGTAGGGAATATATGGCAAGTTTCAAAGATAATTTGATTGTTTTGATCCACAATACCATCATACGATTCGATCACACCCGGCACAAACTCTTCCATGAGATATTGCGTGGGGAGATCCTTTTGATAGAAATCTTTTAATTCTTTTTCATTCTTTATCTTCCATGTCGCGTTTGCCCCAACGCCATCATCCGGTTTTACAATCACAGGATATCCAACTTCTTTAATGAATTTTTGACCTTCTTCTAATGTTGATACAAGATGATAACGTGCACTTGGGATACCCGCCTCTTTATAGAAAGCCTTCATATTGGATTTCTTTTTAAATCGCATAACATCATCACTTTTATCACCAGTATTAATATTGAAGTCTGTACGCAACTTGGCATCTTGTTCAAGCCAATATTCATTATTACTTTCTAACCAATCAATCTTTCCGTATTGATGCGCGAACCAAGCGACCGCCTTAAAAACTTCTTCATAGTTTTCTAAAGAAGAAACTTGGTAGTAATCACTCATCGCCTCTTTCATGACATTGGGTAAACTCTCATAGGAATCTTCGCCAATACATAATGCATTTCCTCCTAGATTCTTCCAAGCTCTAGGAAATTGGAAATAGGTTTCTGGGAAAGTAGGTGAGATAAACACAAAATTTTTCATGATGATTCCCCCATATCGTAATGAAATTATAATACAATAGAAAATGATAATAAAAGAGTACGAGGAGGCTAGTATGGGTGAATTATTAACACAATTAAGAAAAGATAATATGCAGGCAATGAAAGAGAAAGATAATCTAAAAAAAGGAGTCTTATCTTTAGTTATTAGTGCGATTGCTTTAGCAGAAAAAGAAACAAAAGAGGTTTTATCTTTAGAAGATGAATTAACGTATGTTCAAAAAGAATTAAAACAAACAAGAGAAACACTTGCGGAGACGCCAAGTGAGCGTAGTGATTTAATGGAAGAAACAAAAAAGAAGATTGAAATCTTAGAGTCCTATCTTCCACAACAATTATCAGAAGAAGAAATTAAGCAAGCTATTGAAGAAATTATTGCGGAACATAACTTACCTTTAGAAAAGAAATCCCAAGGAATCATCATGAAAGAAATGATGGCGAAGTATAAAGGGCAAACAGATGGAAAAACCGTCAATAAGGTTCTAGGGACGATATTATAAAGAAAATATATGTTTTTCCTGGGACATTCTTGAATTCTTTTTTGTGTATTCAGTTTTTTCATGCATGAGACATTTTAATCGTTATGTAAAAATATGATTATAAAAGTATTGATTTATTAAAAATTGTATTATAATAAGTAAATAGGGAAAAACGATGAAACGATTTTTTAGTATCCAAAACGTAATCTTAAAAGTCACAATATCCTTTGTGTTGCTTTTTTCAAGTACATATGAAATATTTCCACTTTTAGCAGAAGAGAATGTAGAAGAGGAAACGATTGTAGAAACCGAACAAACTCCTACAGAAGAAGTAGAAGAACATATTCAAGAAGAAGGCGAACAATTAAGTGATTCTTTTCATGAAGAGAAAGTCATTGATCATGTAGTTATTAAAGTATCTGCAGAAGCAGGTGTATTTCCAAATGGTTCTACTTTATCCGTTACGAAAGTAGAAGATCAAAAAGTAGATGAAGCAGTAGAAGCAGTTCGTAATGAGAATGTGGTTAGAACTTATACCTATGATATAAAAGTATTCGATAGTGAAGGAAATGAAGTTCAACCAAAAGAAGGACAAAAAGTTCATGTATCCTTCCAATTAGAGGAAGTTGTGAATGATAACCTTAATACACAGGTTTATCATATTGATGAGGAATTAAAGGTAGAAGCATTAGAGGTTACAACGGAAGAAGATGTAGCGAGTGTTGAAACAGAAGGTTTCTCATACTATACCGTTGAATTTACGTATGAAGATAAACAATATGTCTTAGAAGGTGGTTCGACAGAAGTTCCATTAATGGATATCTTAAATGAAGTTGGATTAAGTGGAACCATTGAAAATGCAGAAGTAAGTAATCAAGAGTTAATCTCTGTAGGAAAATATAATGGAAGTGAAGAATGGGTTCTATCTTCCTTACAACCTTTCCAAACAACCGAATGGTTAAAGGTAACGTTAGATGGTATTGAATATCAAATTATCTTAACGGATTCCTATGAACCTGGACCAGGTTCTTCAACCGATAAGCTCTTTGCGAAAAAAGCTCCTATTGCGACAATGACGATTGATTCTAAGGTACTTGGTGGTACACCAGGTGTAGATATCATACTTGAAAATGTTGATATTACAGATCGTTGTTCTGCGATTGAATGGGATGGGAATACGATTGTCGCAAGAGATGTTAAATTCCAAAACGGGACTACTAGTGCTAGTTATTCTCGTCTTGGTGGTTTTAGATTAAGATATAAAAACGCAGTTACATTAAGTGATGGTAAAACGAAAAAAGATTTATTATTAGAATTTAACAATATTCATATCGCTCCTAGAATTGATACGGATAATCAAGAAACACATGATATTCGTCTTGTGGCTCCAAATGGAAAAGTGGATGGAAATAATAATGATTTTATCTTTATTTCAACGAGAATATTAACGACTTCAAATACATCTCGTGCTGGTCTTAGAGCACCTATTGATATTAAGGTAGAGGGTGTTTCAAGTGATGAAACATATGTTTTTAGTGCATTTGGATTTAATCTAGGGAATTTTAATAGTAGTGGTATTTCAAATAACAGAAATCGTATTCTCTATTGGAATTCAAACCGTGATTGGGTAGAACAACTAGGTCTCATTAGTGGAATAAATAAAGAGTCAAATGTTTATGTACCAAATAATTTAGTATCAAGTACAACCATTGAAACCTTTACAGGAAACCCTAATACACATGTAATATACGCCACTCAAACATCCCAAAGTACGCAAAATTCAGATAAAAACTATTTAAGTGGGGAAGTAACCGTAGCGAATGGAAATGAACTAAAGACATTGGTGAAATCATATTATCCATATGGGGATAGTGGCCCAAATACATATCTATTTCCAGATGGTATT